>CALDJV010000821.1 GCA_937899305.1 uncultured Cytophagaceae bacterium | reverse complement strand
TAACTGCTATTTCCACGAAGGGTTCTGTAATTTAAAAGGCCAAAGTCGAGCTGAGGGCCCAATAAGTAATGTTAAAGAGCAGGCCCACCCCAGCAAACAAGGTTGAAATCACCAATAATGTTCCGTCTTTAAATTTGGCTCGGTAGGCGGTTTCGGGAGGAATGATGAACAGAAAAATAATGAGGATGGCATACACCAAACCCGGAATGTAGTGTACCAATTCGCGATAAGAAAATTTTTTGTTGAGCAACGAAGAGCGGGTAAATAGGTATATGGTAGCCCCAAAAAACAGAATGGCAAATTCAGAAATGGTGATGAGACGAAAGTTTTTGCCAAACAAGCCAGACATATACAAAACCCGCCCGGTGAGGCCCACAGTAAGTACCACTACCAAAAATGCGATGTATCGGTTGATGCTTTGCCTTCTTCGGGGGGAAACTAGGTAAATAAATAATAAAAACAGGCTTTGAAAGTAGCCGAAATAAACGAGTTGATTTAAAAAGTTTTGCATTGTATGGAGGCCAAGAACCTCTTTTGCAAAGCGGGTACTCCTAATGAGTACTCGCTTTGGTAAATCGAGACTGAATGTGACCAGTGGTGGTTTAGACTTGAAGCATTATAAAATTTTAAATTGATTGACTTGTTGCACCGCGCTGTGGTCCATTTTGAGGTTTTTCTGGTAAAATTTCTCAAATGCTGCTTTGTTTTCCCATTCGGTAATAGACAGGTAGTCTGGATTGTAATAATATCCAAACGGAGAAGCACCATCGCTCAATTCAAGTACGATCTTTCCTCCCGCTTGAATTACTTTTTCGCGCCAGTTTTTCTTAAAGCGATGAAAACCTTTTTTATTTTTTTGCCAATAAGAAGTCACTACATTATACTTTTTTCGATGAACTTGAAATGACTTGTCTTGTTTCATTTCATAGTAGGTAGCGTCAAAGTTAGACCATATATCTCGTCTATCTTGGTGAAATATGGGTTTTTTTGCATCAACATGGGCCAAAAACTTTTTTCTCAAGTCAAGATTGTCCCAGTAGCCCAAGATCATACTTTGGGGCTGATAATTTCCTTGGGTAGGACTTTCTTTGATCGGAAATCCTTTTAATGGATGGTAGCCAAATTTTTTGGCAATGGGGTAATAATCTTTAAAATACTTTTTGACTTTGTCCTTGGTGTTCGGTTTGAGCGTGAGCAATAAAATATCAAACGCTTGTCCTTTCTTTATGTGGTAGTCTAAGGTTTCGGATTGAGCAAATCCAGAGAGCGATAACGCTACTACAAAACACACTAACAGTAAATTTTTCATAAGTTTTTTGGTTTAAAAAAATGGTTTTGGTTGCCAGCAAATGTAGGTGATCAATACAGGAACCAGAAGTAAATAAGCCGCTCAGTGGTGCGTATACCGTATGTGTACTCGGTTAGCGTAGATTTGAGGATAGTTAGTATTAGTAGTGAACAGTGAGACTTCATTTTACGCAAGGTGCCTCTTTACTTATCAAAGTTTCAAAAATGAATAGAAAGGATTTTGTGTAACAATAGTTTTCTTCTTGTGGTTATACTAATTAATAAGTGTTCAATCTCATCATCTTAGAGGTCATCTACCTACAAAGCCAATCAAATCAAATCTTCAAGTTCAAACATTATCAATCATACAATGAAAACGTCAGAGAATCAGTTTTTTTCTAATGCCAATTATAGGCTTTATTATGTTTCAGACAACAATCTGCTGATTATGGAGTCCTTTGGTTACATCAAGTTGGAAGCCGCCCAGGATGCCTGGATAAAAGCCACTGAAAAAGCGGCTGAACATCAAATACTTCGGTGGTTGAGTGATGAGTCAAAGGTAGAATTGATAAGCCCTGATGCGAGTAAGTGGTGGACTGATGAATGGTATCCTTTCAATCAAAAACAATTGGCTTTTAAAGGCAAAAGATTCACAGCTACTGTGCTTCCTGTACGTTTTTATGCTGAAATGAGTACCAAAGCTGCGGCTACTAAAACCTTGTATTATGAGGCCAAGGTAGGGCAACAAAATAAATATATAGAACACTTGTATTTTCAGAGCTTTACTGAGGCTTACAATTGGATCACCAGCCATCAGGCAGTTTCATAAGCTCTTAGGTCTTAGGTACATCCATCAAACCATTTTATTTGCATATTTAGCAACATACTTTTATAAACATCTCATAATGATTTAGTAATAGATAACTTGTTGGTTTTTAGTTAGTTTGTGTCTCATTTTTCACAACTAACTTAACCCAATATGAAGAAGTTTTTATACTTAATGGGCTGGCTTATTGCGTTTGCAGGTTGCCAACCAACCAATACTGTTGAGCCGTCTTCTCAAACAGCTAGTAAAAATCATAGCAATGCCTTAGCGCAAAACCAACGCCAATCCAATAGCTTTTATAGTAATTTGGCCTTTCAACATGCACCAGTTCATTACCAAGATGTAGACCGTACTGGTTCGCATGGACTCAGTGGTAAAGGAGACTACATCACCGCAGTAGATTTTGATGGTGACCTCAATGCTACTAACAACTGGAACAACATCGCCAAAAGTAATTACCCAGGAAAGGCAGTGAGCTATTATTCGGTGGTCGAAACCACCACCCACTATTTTATTATTTATGCCTTTTTTCATCCGCGTGATTGGACCGACATTTTCTTTTTGTATTATTTCGATGAGCATGAAAACGACCTGGAAGGTTTACTTACAATTGTACGCAAAGATGGCTCTACTTATGGAAAAGCAGAAGGAGCAATTACGGTTTTTCACAGCGATTTTTTCTCTTTCAAAACCTCCGCTTCTTCTTTGAGCAGTGGTCAAGAAGACATTGATGGTACCATCACTACGCAGAACCATGGCGGAAAGCAGCGTTTTAAAACGGCTCAAGAAGCCAAAGGACATGGACTTAAAGCATACTCGGTGCTTAAGCCTGGAGGCAGTGATTATGTGATATACTATCCTAGTAAAACCACCAGCGAATCTCCTGCAAATATTTATGACCACGATGTGAAATACAAGTTGGTGAACATATTTGGCAATGGTGGTTTATGGGAGAGTCGTTTCAATACTCAACTCTTCAAAAATGCCAAACAATTCCAAAAATCAGTGGGACGAGGTACCGCCAATGCTCCTTGGAACTGGGACGATGGCAACGATGGAGGAAGTACCGGATTATTGGCAGGCGGTATGGCTTATTATCCTGCCGAATTGGTAGATGCATACTTCAATGGGTTGGGTAATTTTAGCAAACAATACATTTACAATCCTTATTTGGGGATTGAGTAGTTGTGGATAATATTTATCAAAACTAAAAACGTTGATTAAGCCCTGGTTTAATCAGCGTTTTTGTATTTATACCCCAGTGCCTAAAAACCAAACTACTTTGTTAATCTAGGTTTTTTTCGTTATGTTTTATGGCTGTATTGTTCCGCTCGTATATTTATAAAAAGGAAATTACTATTTGAAAAATACAATA
>CALDJV010000820.1 GCA_937899305.1 uncultured Cytophagaceae bacterium | reverse complement strand
ATTTATTGTAGTAGTTACCTGCAGCTTGAAGGTGGTAGTGGTACTCAGCACGCCAAAGTCCCGTTCTGCTGACGCACTAGCCCCTCCTATTTTAGTAGTTTCATCATTTTTATACCATTGATAACTCAAAGCAACGCTACTGATTATCTCCCCTTCTGGAGTAGTAATTGTGCTAGGAGCACCCTGAACATTTGCACTGCCACTTGCGTAGTCTCCTCCACAAGCAAAATTGGGCCCCAGGCTAGTAATAAAAGGAGTTACCCTGAGCCTAATAATTTTAACCACAGATCGCTTACTTTCTACCGTACCATTAGCTGAAGCTACATAAAATGTATTTTCACCAATAGCATTTACTGATAGTGTTACATTTGTTCCCGTAGCAACGGGCGCCCCTCCAGTTGCAGTGGTGTACCATTTACAAGTAGTTCCATTGGCTCCCGGGGTGGCGGTTATAGTGACTGAATTACTAAATATAACATTACTGTAACCATTTATACTCGGTTTTTTAACCACATTGACCAATACCTCCTTTCCACTACTACAGCCATGGGCATTGTAACCTATTACTTGAAAAGTAGTATTTTCAGTAATATTTGTCGTCATACTACTGCTCGACCCGCTTAAGTTGGTAAAATAGGATTGGGAAACTGGTTTTTTCCTCCAGCTATAGCGAGTAGACCCTGATGCATTGAGCGTAAAGCTTTTTCCTTCCCCTACTAAAGTAGGCCCTGACAGGCTTACGTTAGGCGGCACAAAAGGAGTTACCGTCTTGATACCAGGATAAATCCTTTGGGCACCTGTTTCGGTAGTCAAGCTCCCCCCCAAATAGGTGACTCTTACTGTGCCTCCACTGGCGTTATTCCAGGTTACATTTACCGTTCTGCCCGAAGTGCTGGACAAAGAACCACTGCCGCTGGTAATCAACCAACTGAATTTGGTAAAATCAATCCAGGCTTCCTCTATTCCTTGTATTTCGGCATCTAAATACTGGGCTTCTCCCACGCAGGCATTGTCGTATGCAATGATGATGATTTGCCCGGTTTGGGCCCTCGCTTCGGTGCTCAGCGCAGATAATATGCTCCACAGGGCGAAAAGCAATAGGCCTCGAAATCGGTCCTGATATCGGGCACCATTCCATTTATTTTTTTTGATCATTTGTATATTCATGAGTTGATCAGCTTGTAGTTAATCGACTTTTTTGTATTTATAAGTATGTCGCTTGATGATGTTGCCGTCAAAGTCTTTGACAATGCGCAATCGTTTCAGCCCATCGTATTCGTAGTACACCGTTTGGTGATTGGCTCCAGTTTGCGACACCAACCCTACCAGCGGGCGGTGATTGAAAGTAGCCATTCGGGCCTGCACCGGATGCATTCGTAGTTCGTCTAGGTATACCCCTTCTGGAAACTCTACCGTAAAAGTGCCCGCATTTGATAAAGTCACCACGGCTTCGTAGTGCTTCCAACCCAAACGGCTCAGTGTTTCTTGGGGGGTGGTGTATACTGGTCCGGCCTGACTGATGCGCAGGTTGCTCACATTTTGTCCATTGGGGTTCAGCCAAAAGCTTACCTTGTATTTTCCGGCGGGCAAATCGGTCCGAGTCACTTGTACATTGGCCCCTCCCATACCAGATTCGGCATAGAGCGATTGCATTCCGGTATGGGCCTGGGTGGTTGTCCAGCTATAACTGGCATTGCCTGAGGTAATGGTCCACTGACCTACATTATTGACACCAGTTTCTTCAAAACTCGTATAAGCCATTTCATCGGCTTTGGTATTTACTGCTCGGGCAATCACCAAGTCATTTTTACTATTCCAAATCACTGCACTGGTGATGTCTCGGTAAGGCGTGGTGGCCAGTACGCTGCTGGTGGCCTGGTCGTACTCAATGCTTACCTTGGGTTGCAGATATGTATAATTGTTTTGAGCGTCTTTTTGGAATATGGCTGCTTCGGTCGTCAAAGGTTGATTAAATTCGGCTACGTAACTTCGGGTCGCATACAACTTGTTGTTACTGGTCAGGCTGTATTCCTGAAAACTGGCCCCCAATATCTTATTGTCTCTCAAAGTGTAAGACACCATGGGGCTTCCCAGGTAATGCTTGCCAATCATGTTAGTCGCCATGGGGTACAATTCGGTTTCCGTGGCTTGGATGTCTTGCGGGTAACGAGATTTGGTGACCACCGTACGACCTTCACTATCAGTAGTTTGGGTACGGGTAACAAAAGTATGCTGGGTAGGGTTATCGTAAAACAACCACTTATCAGTTTTCATTGCCTTTTTTGAACTTCCGGCAAAGTCTCCCTTATCGTAGAAATAAGCAAAACTTTCGGTGCGTACCAATCGGTGCCAGACCGAAGTAAGATTGACGGTGGCATAATCCAACACATTTTTGGTAGACCAAGTACGTTCATCGGGGTTACAAGGCGAAGAAATGGTCATTTTGGCCACCAGTCCAATCAATTGATGAAATTGGGGTTGGGTAGCATCAATAGCCGATCCTTCATAATGATGAACCAAACGGGTCAATTCACGCCCGTAAGCATCGTATACTCGTTTTTGTAACAAATGTCCGCGCAACCAATCCAAGTCTTCTCGTGGGCCAAAGCCGGTCGAGGCATCATCCCGAAAAGAATAGTAATAATCAGTGCGGCCATTGTTGCCGTCTACCCCTTCCAATACGGTTACGTTGGTGTAGCAAATGGGGCTACCTTTGGCGTAGCCCCCCGTGATAAAGCTATTGGAAGATAAATTGATGTAATTACAAGCTGCTTCTGCGCAAATTGGGGCAGAAGTACCCGGAGGAGGTGGAGGTAACTTCACGTATCTAGTAGTACGCTGAAAGCTCACAATGGGCATCATCAAGCGGCCACTGGATTGTTTTGGGTTACCAAAGGCTTGGTAAAGATACGTTTTGACAATGTCGTTTTTTTGATTCAATCCATCGGCATAGGTAATTTTGGCAATGCGAATCCCAGGCCCCAGCTTTGAGCAATCAGTAGCCAGCGTTTTCCTTTTATACTCACAGGTAAGATTCGCTATCAAAGCAAAGTTATTGGGTAGGTCATTTCGGGGTGCCCAAGCCAAAGCTTTTATGATATATGTACCAGGGTCTAAATAAATACCTCGTGTACCATTAGAAGTTGTATGAAATACCTCGGTACGTTTGTTTACATCGTTTACCTTTTCTATGCTTACCGAAGTGAGGGCCTCAGTCAATGGTTGTCCATTGTAACTATTTACCGTATTGATTTTTAGTATTACCTCCTGACGATAATCGATGATTATAGATTTTTCCTGGTAAGCCCCACCCTCCTGGTAAGCTGCATCTACGTTGGGGTGATCAACGACGGGATCATCCTTACGCAAATTAGCGGCCGCTGTAGTCGACAAGGTCTCTAAGCCCAATTTATCATCACAATTGGATTCCCGATATCTATTTGGTTCCCAATCCAAAGTAGTGGTTCCTCCAGTAGGATTGTTGATAGATAAT
>CALDJV010000819.1 GCA_937899305.1 uncultured Cytophagaceae bacterium | reverse complement strand
AATAAATAAATCTCTACATGCACCAAACGAGGCTTTTTTTGTGTTTCATTATCCTATTCAATTGTGTAAATAGAATCAATGCTCAAAATCAAGATTTACTAAAACAAATCATTACCCTCAAGCCAGATGTGCAGACGATAGGCCAAGTGTTTGAAGACATTGAGCGACAAACCCAGCTTAAGTTTTCTTATAATAATGCCATTTTAGATATTCAGCAAAAGACCCAACTCCAGACTACCCGCCTCACGGTTGAAACTGCGCTCAATCAAATATTATCTCCTCTTGCTCTTCAGTACGTTTTGAGAGGTAAACTGCTGATTATCCGGCCGAAAAATTCAGATGTAAAGCCAAAGGCATCTACAATTACAATCAGTGGGACGGTAAAGTCTAAAAGTGACGGTGAAGTACTGATTGGTGCCACAGTATACATTGCTTCAATCAAAAAAGGAGTATATACCAACGCCTACGGTTTTTATTCGCTTACCTTACCACCAGGAAAATACCTTTTACAGTCTTCCTACATTGGTTTTAAAAATCAGCAACAAGCCATTGACCTAGAAAAAGATCAAGTGTTAAATATTGAACTGGCCAATGGTACAACGAAACTACAAGAAGTGGTCGTTACTGATGACTTACTGAAAGATGAACTGTCCCGGTCAGAAATGGGTTTGGATTTACTGAATGGAGAACAAATTAAAAGCATGCCTGCTTTTTTGGGAGAAGCAGATGTAATTCAAAGCCTACTGACTTTACCAGGGGTGAGTAATGTGGGCGAGATTTCGGGTGGCTTTAATGTACGAGGAGGAGGGGTAGATCAAAATCTGATTTTGATGGACGAGGCACCTATTTATAATTCTACCCATTTATTGGGCTTTTTTTCGGTATTTAACCCCTTATCGGTCAAGAATGTAAAACTGTATAAAGGGGCCATTCCTGCCAAATATGGGGGGCGTTTGTCTTCGGTACTGGACATTCACCACAAGGACGGTAGCCTGAAACGGTTTGGAGGCGAAGGTGAAGCGGGACTGGTATCGGCAAAGCTGTCATTGGAAGTACCTCTAGTCAAGGATCGTAGTTCTTTACTGGTGGCTGGCCGGCGTACTTTTGCCGATTTCTTGTTCAAACTGTCAGATGATGTAACTGTAAGAGATAATCGCTTTTTCTTTTATGATTTTAACACGAAGTTCAATTATAAAATCAATGATAAAAATCGCTTGTTTGTTTCGGGCTATTTTGGGAGGGATGTGGTAGGCCTTGCCAATGTCATTGATTTTTCGTGGGGAAACGCCACTACCACCCTTCGCTGGAACCACATTTTTAATAATAAATTATTTTCAAATACCAGTGTTATTTTCAGTGATTATAACTATTTATTGAAAGTTGACAACCCGTTTGGATTGCTCAATTGGCGGGCAGGAATTACCAACTATCAAGTGAAAGATGATTTTACTTGGTTTATAAACCCCAATAGCATTTTAGATTTTGGGGTGAGTGGCATTTATTATGATTTTCAACCAGGCGATGTGTCTCTCGAGGACTTGACTGAAATATACAAGGCGTCCCCTGAAAAAGCCGTGGAAATCGCTTTGTATGCAAGCCATGAACTCAAATTAGGCGAAAAAATAAATTTAAATTATGGGTTGCGCTATACCCATTTTCTTAAGTTAGGACCTCAGCAAGTACGGGTGTATAAACCAAACCGACCGCGAAGTAACACCACCGTAGCCAGGCTAAGAACGGTAGGCAACAACGAATTAATCATAGATTATTATGGATTGGAACCACGCCTGGGGCTTTCTTGGAAAGTGTCTAAAAACCAAGTAATAAAATTCAATTACTCACGGAATCGTCAGTACATTCATTTGATCTCCAATACCACGGTAAGAATACCTACCGATATTTGGAAAGCAGCGGGTGCCCATGTCAAACCCATGACCTCTGATCAGGTGACGCTGGGTTATGCGCTGGGCTTTTCTAAAAAACGATATGTATTTTCCTCAGAAATTTATTACAAACGTATCGTAGACTTATTAGAGTATAAGCCTGGATCAGACTTATTTTTGAATGCGTTTGTTGAAACTGAGCTGGTCCAGGGGGATGGTAGAGCATATGGTTGGGAACTGAGTTTAAAGAAAAACAAAGGGAGATTACATGGCTGGATCAATTATACCCTATCTCGATCAGAACGTCGAGTAAATGGTACTTTTCCTGAAGAAACCATTAATGATGGAAAATATTATCCTGCTAACTATGATAAAACGCATTTTTTTAAAGTATTGGCCAGCTATCATTTGAGAAAACGGCTCGTCTTTTCAGCCAACTTCGTTTACAGTACCGGAAGACCCTTTACCTTGCCTTTGAGTAAATACCGTTTGGGGAACAATACATTGGTACAATATGCAGAGCGAAATGCGGGACGTTTAGACGATTATCATCGTTTAGATTTATCATTGAGGTTGATTGGTAAGGGGCAAAAACGATGGAAAGGAGAATGGGTATTTTCGGTATACAATGTATATGCACGTCGAAATACCTTTAGTATTTTCTTTGATGATCCCAGTCAAATTGAGCCAACCGCTACAAAATTATCTATCTTAGCTACTGTACTCCCCTCAGTGGCCTACCGGTTTAAGTTTTAACATATATGAATGCACATCAATATTTGAAATATCATTTATTTCTTTTGATCGTTGTGACTTGTTTTTTGGAAAGTTGTACTGAGTCGATCAAAGTTCCTGGTTTAGATGCTCAATCCAACCGATTGGTGGTAGAGGCCTTGTTTACTACCGAAAATCGAGCATATACCGTATATCTGTCACGATCTACTGCTTTTACAAATACCAGTTTCCCTACTGAAGCCGGGGCCACCGTTTATATTATGGATGACCAAGGTAATAAAATAGACTTTTTGGAGGATGAGTTTGAGCTAGGAACTTACTTTTCGGCCGAAATAGCCGCCCAACCAGGTCGAAGCTATGCTTTGCATGTCATTACTTCGGATGGCACCCGTTATGCTACTACCCCTGAAACGGTGCCTAACGCGCCAGCTCCGATCAAAAACCTGGGAACAGTAGATGGTTCTGATGTAGATATAAATGGAAATGTATTTGAGTATGCTCAAGTAGAAGTGACATTCGATGATCCTGCAAACGAGAATAACTTTTATTATTGGTATTGGCAAGCCAGTTCAGTAGAAGAGTTTGGTACACCAGATATTAACTGGCAAAATGCTACTGAAAGCGATGAATTATTCGATGGTAACGAAACCGTGTATCGGTTTAATTCGCAATATGACAAAGATTTTCAAGAATACGTAAAAGTATATCAAGGAGCGATCAATGAGCCTGCATTTATATTTTTGAGTAACCTCAGACGACAAGCAAATAACAATCAAGTACCTATTTTTCCTCCTGGCCAATCGTTAAAGAGTAACTTGTTCAGACTAGACAACCCAGAAGAACCCGTGTTAGGTTACTTTATTCTGGCCCATGTTA
>CALDJV010000818.1 GCA_937899305.1 uncultured Cytophagaceae bacterium | reverse complement strand
CCTAGAGCAAGCTCCTGCTCCTGATACTGATGTAACCCTAGAAAAAAATCAGGGTGTTATCAAAGGGGCTTACATTGTTACTTATGACCAAAGCAAAAATCGTATTGCTTTCCGTTCTGAGGACTATGACCAACGCTCTAGTACTGTATTGAACTACACTCAAGATTTTGTGAAAAAATATGGAGTAAGTCCAGATCGTATCACTCAAACTTACAACTCTGCTCTTGAAGGTTTTGCTGCTAACCTTACCGATAAGGAAGTAAAAGCTTTGAAAGCTGATCCAAGAGTAGCTGCAGTTGAGCCAGATTATACAATGACTCTTGACTATAAAGTAGTGAAATCAACTGGTGCTCGTGACTTTATCCCTTACGGAATCGAAAGAGTAGGGAGAGCCAATGGTGCTGGTAGAACTGCTTGGGTTATCGATACTGGTATAGATTTAGATCACCCAGATTTGAATGTAAACCGTAGCCTTTCTCGTTCTTTCATCGCTGGCGCGGCCAACGGAGATGATGACAACGGACACGGTACTCACTGTGCTGGAACCATTGCTGCTAAAAGCAACAACTTTGGTGTAATTGGGGTAGCTTATGGTGCTACTGTTGTTGGTGTAAAAGTATTTAACAGTAGAGGTGGTGGATCTGCTTCTATCACTATCCGTGGTATTGACTACGTAACTTCTCGCGCTAGCCGAGGTCAAGTAGCAAACATGAGCTTTGGTTTCCCTCCAACCACTGCCATTGACAATGCAGTAAGAAGATTGGCTGACAAAGGTGTATTGGTTTCTATCGCTGCTGGTAACAGCCGTCGTAACGTAAGCACTACTTCTCCTGGTCGTTTGAACTACCGTAACGTAGTAAGCGTTTCTGCTATGGATGTAAACGATCGTTTTGCTTCTTTCTCTAACTTTGGTACTAGTGTAGATTACTGTGCTCCTGGTGTAGATGTTTGGTCTACTTGGTTGCGTGGTCAGTATAACCGTATCAGCGGTACTTCTATGGCTGCTCCTCACGTTGCTGGTTTGATGTTATTGAGAGGTAGCACTAACCTTCGTACCAACGGTACGGTAAGAAATGATCCTGATGGACGTCCTGATCGTATTGCTGTACGATAGATCATTTTTAAGTTAAAAAATAATAAAGGTGGCTTCTACAATTAGGAGTCACCTTTGTTGTTATGTAGTCTATCGACAAAGACTTTAAATAAGCAGTTATTTTTACACATTTAAAAACCACAAGTTTTATGAACAAATTCAAGCAATTCCACGCACAAACACTTTCACATCAAAGTATGAAATACATTTATGGAGGTAAAGTACATTTGGTTGAATGTAAACTGGCAGATGGTGGTACAAACCGCATCCCTGCTACTGATGAGAAAGAGCTAGCTAAAAATATTGACTCATACAATGCGCACGCTGGCAAGAACAATCCCATTGTATTTTGTGAGGAGGTTCCAGAAGAGTTTCTACAGTAGTACCTTTGTGTTTCCCTCTGAACTTAACACTGCAACCAGTACCCATTTATAATGGGTACTGGTTGAATTTGTATGTCCTTACCAAAGCACAAATTCTAAAAACGTTGATACAAGCCCAGAAATCCTATCACATCACTATTTCTTCCGAATAAAAATAAAATCTCCTCCTTCGTCACCCGCATTTTGAATATCACCATAACGAGGGGTGTTTTTGCTGTTGTTCATGACTGCAGTACGAAAGCTACTAAACAATTGCTCTGAAGAAACGTACTTCTTACCATTGCTTGCCAACCGCTTGATGAGGTATTCCAAAAAGACACTTCTATCGGGTACCGTCTGAAGGTTTCCACTGGTCATTGCCTTTCGGCTAGGCAACTCATACAACTTGTTGATGGCCTGCGAGGCATCCGAAAAGGCATTTCGAGTTTTAAATATTCCCCCACTAAAACAGGCATCAGCAATCAATAGCGTATGCTTGGAAGGAATACCCGCAATATAGTCTTTAAGCGTACTGTTTCGAAACCAATTGGCCGTATTGGCCTTTTTGGCATCCGAAGGCAACCAATAACCAGTATTGGTGTTGGCGTTCCAGTGTCCATGTCCAGCATAAAAAATAAGCAAATTGTCGTTTTTGGTGACCACTTGCTGTAGCTTATCCAGCGAGGTAATGATGTCTTCACGTTTGGGGTTTTTCAAAAAAGTAATGTTGGATTGGTTAAACGTATAGTGAGCCAACAAAGTAGTCAATAATTTTTGAGCGTCTTGTACTGGCTTATCCAAATCGTTGATGGCTGGATCGTTGTATTGCTCTACGGCAATAAATAAAGCATAATACTTTCCAGTTTTGGCCAGTTTTTTAATGTCAAAATCAAAGTCATCGTCTACCAACTCCACCTTCTTTTTAGTCACGGTAGCCGATTTGCGCTCAATTACAAAATCTACTACTGCAGTATTGTTTTTGGTATCGGTGGCCTCTACCTGGATGTTGTTTTTACCCACGGCCAATTTAATAGTTGCACTAAACGCCCCGTTGGCCTGAACACTGGCATCTTCCCCGTTTACTTTTACTTCAAAAATGCCGCTGGCATCACTCGCTACGCCCTTTAAAGTAATGGTTTTGTTGGCATGCACAATTTCAAAGCCTCGAGTAACCACTTTGGGCGTAGTCACCCTGATATTTGGCGGGGTTTTATCTTGGGTATATGTTTTGGGCTTCACCTTGGGAGGCTTGGGAGTTACTGGAGTATTGTTGTTGTTATTATTGACAAGCGCCCCTCCATCCACAGGAACCAGACTGATTCTAGAACCATCATTACCCAACAACTCCAGTTCACTGCGGTTTATTCTTTTTATAATAGATCGATCGGTTCCTCCTTGATTGCTCTGGGTTACCAGAATGGTTTTGCCTACCATGCTCCAGGTTCCTTCCTCTTTTTTGGTGCCCATACGCAAAAAGTAGGTACCATCGAGCCTAAACTCAAACCTGGAACTCTGCATCAACTGCTGTACTCGCTGGTAATAAAGGCTTTTTTGTTGCGCACTGGCATTGGTAAGTTGTGCCTCTATAGCTGCATTTTTAATCACTACTGCTTTCCATTTCCGAGCGATCAGTTGTTTTACTTGGCCGGGATTACCCACATCTTGTCGAGGTTTTGGCCGATTTTTGGAGGTGCAAGTTAAAACCGTTCCATCTTGTAACAATATCACCAACTTTTGAGCGGTCAATTGCTGAATGACCACTTGAGCTTGCCCATTCACACTTGTGGTGGTCAATACCCTCCCTCCTACCAATTGCCAATTACCATTTTCGGTTTGTTGATTAAAATGAAAGGTGTAGGTATTATTGGGGCGAATGGTCAAATATGCTCCCCTTAGCATTTGTTTTACCTTTTTATTATAGGCCGCTTTTTGAGCTTGAGTAGCCGTGTACAATTGCGCTTCGTTGCCTGGGTGCTTAGCCTCGATTACCTTCCAAGGTTTAGCAATTAGTTGGGGAGTATTTTGGGCCTGGGCCACACCGGGGATGAACCAAAGCAACCACCCTATTTGGAGGAGATTTATTTTCATAGATATCAAATTTTTGATTAGGTGGTGTTTTACGTTCACCGTTTAAAGAACGCTATAGATAGCTGGCAGGCTATAAAATTACAGAAAAAGCAGAATATCATCAAATGGTAATAGTAACGACACTAAGTTCAGGTATTTAAAATTAAACATATCTACCAGAAGTTATTTGCGCAAAAATATTACCATTTGAAATAATTAATATTATCAAAACAAAGTCAAATGCAATCGTTAAACAATAAAAACAAGTCGTTTGAATTATAAAATAAAGATCACATGAAAAAGGAAGATAAACAAGTTCTCTGGAAATCATATGCAAAAAAAATTGGTATAGGTATCTTAGTAATCATTGCCACCTATTTTGTGGAAAAAGGGCTTGATTACTTTTTTCAATAATCAAATTATATGTACATACTCCGTTTCATTTGGTCTCCTTATCAGTAAGACCAAATGAGGGGGAAGTAGTCAGTGATCACGAAAACCTGATATACACTTACGTCCGATTCGTTGGTCTTACCAAAGGGAGACCAACGAAAGCGGTTTAAACTAACCGAAGCTCTGCCGAAGGATAAATGCCTCTGATAGTCCTGAGTATATATCCTCAATAATAGATACTTATTCTGAAAGCGTTACTATATCATTGCCTGACGTTCATTAGTCATTTTTTATTTGAAAACCTCCATTTACTTTAGCCACAATTTCACCTTGCGTTTCTTCCAGGGAAAAGTAACCATCGTTTGATTTTTGGCCGCATCGTATTGCAGTTGTACAGCTTTGCGATCTATCTTGCGGGCTTTGGCTACTGTAGTCAGTTTTTTATTGTGAATCACCAAGGTAATATTTCGTTGTTGGGGAGCCCCTGGATAGGTAGTACGGCTATGCTCAAATTCCAGCTTCAACACAGCACCTTCCTGTACTGCCTCAAAATCTAGTAATTGGTACTGTTTGCGCTTCAAAGCTTGAGCATTTTTCCCATCATCTTCATACATCAAACCTGTTTGGGCTGTTTTCAGTGTACCATCAAAGTAATAGTGTAAAATCAACTCTTTAGAGGTATACGCACTGGTATTGTTAATGGGGCGACTCATAGGCACAAAGGCGCCTCCTCGCACAAACACTGGAATTTTATCCAGAGTAACCGGAATGGTAGCAGTAGTACCCCCCGCATAACTTTGATTGCTCCAGAAGTCAAACCAAGTACGCCCTTTTGGAAAATAAACTTTCACTGTTTTTTGGCCTTTTTGCAAAACCGGCGCCACCAAAAAAGCATCTCCCCACAGGTAACTTTGATTGGTTTGGTACAACTGGGGGTTGTTGGGCTCTAAAAAGAACAAAGGACGCATCAAAGGGCTCCCTTTGGTGGTATTTTGGTAAGCCAAGGTATAATTGTAAGGCAACATTTGATAACGCAACTTGATAAACTTACGCACGATTTGTTGGGTGCTATCGGCATAAAATATTGGCTCAGAAGGTACCTGCTCTTGTGAATGTGGACGATAAACTGGCTGAAAAACCCCATATTGCAACCAACGGGTATACAATTCGGGACTGAGTTTGCCCCCGGCAAAGCCGCCCAAATCGGAATGCATGTAGGCCAATCCAGTTAAGCTCATGTTCAAGGCCAAAGGAATCTGAGAACGAAGCCCGCCCCAAGTACGGCTCACGTCTCCCGACCAAGGAATGAGTCCAAAACGTTGAGATCCGGCAAACCCAGCCCGCATTAAAATCAAGGGACGTACCTTGGGATACTCTTTTTGATAGTTATCTGCCAGCATTTTGGCCCAGTAGTGCCCATACACATTGTGTAGGTCATCGGCCTTGCCCCAAGTATGGCGGATGCCTGAAGGGTGCATCTCAGGTTCGCCCAAATCTCCCCACCAACCATTTACCCCAGTCTCGATGTGTTGCTTGTATTTACTCCAAAACCATCGTTGGGTAGCTGGTTGAAAAATATCCAGGATTCCGGTTTGTCCAAAATAAAACTCTGGAATGACATAGGTTTTGCCTTGGGTATCTTTGGCCAATAGGTTGTTTTTAGAAGTATATTCAAAGTTTTTGGAATTCGTCAATACAAAGGGCTGGGTAATGAGTACCGTTTGAATGTTTTGTTGCTTGAGATCCTTGACCAACCCGGCCCCACTTGGCCAGTTAGGTTTGTACCAATCTAAGTCACCCATGGCCACCGATTTTTTGATTTCGCCCTTGCCATACCAATAATGGTCCAGAATGACCGCATCTAAAGGAAAGTCTTGTTGGTGGTAGGTTTTCACTACTTTACGCACCTCGGCTTCGTTGCGATAACCATAACGGGTAGCAATGTTGCCAAACACCCAGCGAGGGGGCAAGGGTTGTCGCCCGGTTAATGCAGTGTACTGTTCTATTACTCGAGAAATGCTTTTGGCCGCAATGAAGTAGTAGACCATATTGCCCCCAATGCTCTCAAAAGTGAGTTGATTGGGTTGGGTTTTTCCCAAATCGATGAACCCTTTAGGAGCATTGTCGAAATAAATCGCATATTTTTTTGAAGACATGACCAAAGGAATATTATAACCCATCAATACCGATTTGTCGCTGTAAGCATAGTGCGCTTTGTTGTAAAGCTCCAGGCGATACCCTCGCCGATTGAGCGGTAAAGCACGCTCTCCTGTACCATACAGGCTTTCTGAATTGTCTAAGTTAAAAGCAAAACCTCGCAATCCCAGGCTGTCTTTTTTCTCAAAATATCCGGCAGCTTCACTCGCAAGTTGGGTACCTTGATGATAAAAAACAACCTGTAAAGGAGACTTGATCACCTCTACTTTCAGTACTTTGGTAGTGAGCGTCAGTTTACTGGCTGTTTCCTGCAAGTTTACCCTTACCCGCTGGGGCAGCAGGACTACCGCATGAGAGCTATCCGAGTTTTCGGAACCAGTTTTCTCAAAAGCTACCTTGATAATATAATCATTGTAAGCCCTCAAGCTCAATTTACCCTGATTGGTCTGTACCGTAAGGAGATTTTTGTTCCAGGTGTGGCTTTGGTATTTTCGGGTGGTGTTTTGGGCCTGGGTGGTATAAGCGAGTAACCCCAACAATAAAGTCAGTAAAAAATTAGTAAACTTAATACGTGTAGTCATTTTCTGTAAAACGATTGGATATAGATTGAATCTCGAAACTCCCGAAGAGTTCAATTCTAAAAGTACAGAAAATTCATTGAAAAATTCACTATATTGAGTAAACTTACCACAATTAAAGGGTAAATAGTAAATAATAGACTGACGTTATGCGATGACTAACGGATTTTTTCTAGACGTAAGGTAGGAAGATCCAGACGCATTTTATCTTTGTGATTGCATATATTGTAAAAAATCACCTTCTGCCCTACTGCATCATATTGCTCTACTCCAAAGTCATAATAATAGGTAGAACCAGTGAGTTTTTCGGAAAAGAATACTCCATAAGAAGTTACTTTGCGCCCCAAATCGCTGTATCCTTCTTCTATAACAAGTTTGGTGACTGAGGAAGTATATCGAGTAGCCGAAACGATCTCTTCTCGTCCGTTTCTTACCACAGCATTATGTTGAGTTACTTGCACTTCTCCTACTATTTCAGCGGTTTTGAAGTGAGGCTCTAACTGAGCCTTGATTTCAGCAGATACCCAATCCAGGCGATCGTTCACTGACTCGGTATTGATCCACTTCCGTTGGGTGAGTACTTTAAGTAAATCCCGCATAATTTTCCGTCCCTCGAGTAAATTACGGTTATTTTGGGCTCCTAAGTTTTCGGGAACAAGTTTTAAAGACTGATCTTGAAACCAAAACTCCATTAACACCTGTTTTTGCTCATTTTGATACGCCTGAATATTCTTAAGATGTGCCCAATCATATTGTTTGAGCCCTAACAGTTGATGTACCCGAATGCCTCCTTCGTGAAACTCTAAGCGACGAATCAGGCTGAATAAGGTGATAAAAAAGCCAACAACACTCCCTCCTGCCAATAAATTGGCCAGAATGATAATCAACATATTGGCCCGCTTCAGGTTGTCAAAAAAAATGAAAGACAGGAACAAAATGAGGGCCATAAAACCAAAGCTTCCTAACAGTTTTTGCCAATATCGGGAGTCAAAAATAATCTGATCTTTAACAATTTTCATGATGTAGCAGGTTTGGTATCACATGGGTAAACATAAGCATTGGCAAAGCCATATATATGCTGGTAATACGAAGTGTACTCCAACAGGTTGTGTTGTTCAAACTACACTTGAACACCCTACAAATACAAAAAGCGATTATCCCATTCTATACCTTATAATACTGTTTAACTATTTAGTGTTTTTTCCACACTTTTATTAAACAATTTTTCTCGCATTTGGTTATCAAATTTGGATAAGCACTTTTTAAATTTTGGGCATGCGGCCACGTAAACTCCAAATCAATTTTAACCTCCAGCAAATGGAGGTTATTTACCAAAATGCGGGTGGTACTTCCGATGAGCCACATCGTCATGACTATTATACCATATTGTTGGTAGAGCAAGCCAAGGGCCAACATATCATAGATTATCGCTCTTATGAATTTGGCGCCTATCAGGTTCATTTTGTTGCACCTGGGCAAATCCATCAGGTGGCCGTAAAGACCAAACCCAGGGGATGGGTAATTACCTTTGACCGGGATTTTTTGATAGAAAATAATATTCCTGAGAAGTTTATTACGGATATCAACCTATTCCGGCAATTTGGCGAAACTCCCCCGCTCCATGTTGATCAAACTACCTGTAATCGGTTGATGCACATTATGCAGCAAATGGAGGATTGCCTGCCGCTTAAATTTCAGTATCGTATTCGGGCATTGGGGGCACTGGTACAACTTTTCTTGATTTATTGTAACAATAGTTGCACCCTCCATACGCCGCAATTACACGAAGAAAACAGTGGAGTAGGGATACTCCGAGATTTTAAAAACCTGGTGGAAACCAACTACCAACAATGGCACAAGGTAGGAACCTACGCCGAGGCCATCCCCATTTCGCCCAAACATTTAAGTTTTACGGTCAAAAGCCTGACTGGAAAAACTGCTAAGGAATTCATCAAAGATCGTTTGGTGCTCGAGGCCAAACGCTTGCTGATGCATACCCAGTTGAATGTAAAAGAGGTCGCCTACCGATTGGGCTTTGAGGAGCCTTTGCACTTCAGCAATTTCTTTAAAAAACAAGTGGGTATTTCTCCTTCAGGATTCAAGGAAAAACCCAAACATCAACCAACTTCTTAAACTCCCTTATTTTTAACAAATCACTAACACCGCTTTTTTCGTAATTCAAGTAATTTTAGAAGCTACAATGTGCAAAATCAATCAATTGTTTTTATCTTGGAGCATTCGTCTAGTTAACGCACTGAATATCACAAATATATAGTCCATAGTCGACAGTCAATAGTCGATGGTTTTTATTCAACTATTAGTTCAATTGTAAACAGGTAACAATGGACTATCGACCGTGGACTATGGACTACACACTATATGGAAAAATTAAAATTGATCACCCAAGCCTCTCCCTGGCTCATTTTAGTATGTATTGCCATTGGGCTGGCTTATGCCTTGTTACTTTATTCCAAAAAAGCCGAATGGTCTAAAACCGTCAACCGTTCGTTGGCCGCCCTCCGTTTTACTCTGGTCACTATTTTGTGCTTGTTATTGCTACTCAACCCTTATTTGCGACAAGTAAGCAATACCGTAGAAAAGCCTACCGTGGTTTTTGCCATCGATAACTCCCAATCCATTGCCAGCACCAACGATACCAACAAGATTCGTCAACTCTATAAAGAACTCGAAAACCTTGGCAACGACCTTAAGAAAGATCAGGTAAACATTGATATTCAAAATTTGGATGCCACTGATTTGGCCAAAAACCTGGTCACCATTCCACTCAATTATGCCAGTTCAAACCTCAGCGCCATTTTGGGAGGCATCAAAAACAACTACGAAAACCGCAATCTGGATAAAGTAGTTTTGGTATCTGATGGTATTTACAACCAAGGCATTTCTCCGGTATTTCAAGAATATGGTTTTCCGATTTATACTGTAGGTGTAGGCGACACCACCAAACAACGCGATATCAAGCTTTCGGCAGTATTGGCCAACAAAGTGGCTTATTTGGGTAATCAATTTCCCGTGGTAGCCGAGGTAGAAAACATTGGTTATCCAGGGCGTACCGTCAATGTGTACTTGAGCCAAAACGGGCAAGTGATAGAACGAAAGAGCATTACCTTCAAAGAAGATGGTGAACTACAGCAGGTGACGTTTTTGGCCGAAGCCAAGTACAAGGGAATGCAACGCTACATGGTGTACGTAGATGCCTTGGAAAACGAATTTACCAAGGACAACAACGCCCGCGATGTGTACATTGAGGTAATTGATGGCAAGGAAAAGATTCTGGTGATTGCACCCACTCCCCACCCCGATATCAAGGCTTTGAAAAGTGCCATTACCAAAAATGAGAATTACAGTTTCGATTTGCACATTCCGGGCATTACGAAACTCAAAAACGAAAAGTATGATTTGGTGATTGCCCACCAAGTACCCAATATTTACCGCAACGGCCGGGATTTACTGGCGCGCTTTCGCAAACAAAGAACGCCCATTTTGTATGTATTGGGTGCCCAAAGCGACTTGCGCGCTTTCAATAGCCTCAACACTGGGCTAAGGGTAATTCGTAGAGGCCGCCAAATAGACGAGGTCACCCCGATTTTTAATGACAAATTCAATACGTTTAATTTTGACCGGGAAAAGATCTCGGTTTTCAAAAAATTGCCTCCTGCTTCGGTGCCTTTTGGCAATTATGCCGCCAGCAACAGCGCCCAGGTGATTTTGTACCAGCGAGTGGGCAGCATCGAAACCCAAAAGCCGTTGTTGGTTATCAATGAGCTCAATGGAATAAAATCGGCCATTTTAGCGGGTGAGGGCCTGTGGGAATGGCGCCAGGAAGAATATGCTATCAATGAAAAGCACGAAATCGTAGATGAACTGGTGAGCAAAGTGGTACAGTACCTCTCTACCAAAGAGGACAAGCGTCGCCTGCGGGTTTACCCCATCAACAACGAATTTTATGACTTTGAGAAGGTGGTGTTCGAAACCGAAATGTACAACGAGCTATACGAACGCATCTATGACATCAAAGTAAATCTCTCTATCACCGACGAAAAAGGCAAAGCCTCTACCTACTCGTTTACCCCCACCGAAGGAAGCTCTCGCTTTGAAATCAGCGGATTGGGCAAGGGTGTATACAAGTACAATGCTACGGCTACCATCAAAAACAAGAATGAAGTATCGGCGGGAGAGTTTACCATCAAAAGCTTGCAGCTCGAGGCCTTGAACAATACCGCAGACCACAATTTGTTGCGCCAGCTTTCTCAAAAAACTGCGGGGAAGTTTTTCACAATGAGCCAGACTGCAGCCCTTAAAAAAGCGGTACTCAATACTCGACGCCCCAACAAGCTCCACAGCAGCGAAGAAATCCAGGAAATGATTCACCTCAAATGGATTTTCTTTGTTTTGATGGCTCTAGCTACCATTGAGTGGGTAATTAGAAAGTATCAGGGAAGTTATTAATTGCTTTCATTGTTATACCTTTCATTGTTACATTGTTCCGCTACGCTCATTGTTACATTGTTAGAGCACTATTTATGGAAAAATGTTGATTCTTCCCTCACTAGTGCAAGCGTCCGCTTGTAACTCATAGAATAAGTCAACATAAAAGCGAATACTTACAAGATTAAAATAATGAGGAACCTCCAAGGATGTACTTGATCACAAGCGGACGCTTGCGCTAGGTAAGGAGCAATGTCATTGAGTGAAAGGGAAAAATATTGATTCACGTACCGTTTTAATCTCTCGAACACCTGCTAGGTTTCAAAAACCTGGCAGGTGTAAATCCAAAATGTAAACAAACCCCATCTATCCCATTCCCTTACTCGCCTTGATCCATTGCAACCAATGCAAATCGTTGATCAGGTAGCGCAGCTCCAAAATGGTGACTTCCAAATGATTGGTGATTTTCTCGGTACTATGGTCATTCAAAGTATACCCTCCCTCCCGAAGTTGTTCTAATGGAGTATGAGCCGAAAATGAAAGACGTTCTAAACGCACCCGTAGGTTTTCTTCCATCAAGGTCAATGATGGCTTATTTTGGCTAGACGCCTGTAAAGTGGTATCTTGCATACTGTAGATATCTTACATGTTTACAAAAGCCCTTGAGGTATGACCTGCAAAATCGACCTCTTGGGCTATCTTTTCACCCGAAAAGACATTGTAAATATACAAAAAAGGTCGTGAATATAAAAAACTCAGGACTTTTTATTCGCCGTACTTGCTTCTCCTTCCTCATTCAACTCAAGTGTATAAACCGTATCAAATTTAGCATAATCATTCATTACCCGTACCATTCGTTTATGGGATACTTTCAGCCCTTCTTTATAAAAATCATATTTCACATTTTTTAGCTTACGTTTTTCAGGAGTAGGAAGGATAGGAAAAACGTTTTCTAAAAACCATTCAAAGGCTTGTTCTATGGTTTGGAATTCAGGCATGTTGTTTGGTTTTAAATTTTCAAGCAATAAAGATAGCAATTTCTCCCTTGCTGGCGAAAGCATCCTCTTCCCTAGTACAAGCGTCCGCTTGTAGCTCATAGCATAAGCCAACATAAAAGCGAATACTTACCCTAGAATAGAGAAAGATTGAACTAATGAAGAACCTCCCAATGCGGTAAGGATGTACTTGATCACAAGCGGACGCTTGCGCTGGGCAAGGGAAGCCCTAAAATTTTTAAGCTTGGATTGGCGGTTTTTACGCAAAAATACCACTATATTGAACAGCAAAACTCAAAAACACCTGAATTTAACCCATTATCGCTCAATATGAAGATGTATCACAAACCCAACATACCACAAATTTCCACAACGATTCCCTTTATTTTATTCGTCATTATCAGCTTATCATTCCACGCTTGTGGGCCTTCTAAAACCAAAGAAACTCCTCTCCAAGATAGTAGCACCACTTCCGCCAAAACCAATCGGGCCAACCCAGAAATAGAAGCCCGCATCAATCAATTGTTGGGTAAAATGAGTGTTCGAGAAAAAATCGGTCAACTGAACCTCCGAGGAACCAGCAGCCGGGTGAAAGGCTCATTGCCTCAAGAATTACTAGAAAAAGTACGCAATGGAGAGGTCGGTGCTTTTCTCAATGTGATGGATACCGCCCACATTCGCAAGCTGCAAACCATTGCCGTCAAAGAAAGTAAACATGGCATTCCGCTTATTTTTGCTCGAGATGTCATCCACGGTTTCAAAACCATTTTTCCCATTCCTTTGGGGCAAGCCGCCAGCTGGAACCCCGCCATCGTAGAAGAAGGCAGCCGCATTGCAGCCCTGGAAGCCAGCTCAGTGGGCATTCGTTGGACGTTTGCCCCTATGCTCGACATTTGCCGAGACAGTCGCTGGGGACGCATTGCTGAGTCTCCTGGGGAAGATCCTTATCTGGCTCAAACTTTGGCCACCGCCTACATCAAAGGATTCCAAGGTGATGATTTGGCCGACCCTACCCGTATGGCGGCGTGCGCCAAACACTTTATTGGTTATGGAGCGGCCATTGGGGGGCGAGATTACAACACAGCCATTATCAGCGATGCCCAACTCCATAATTTGTATTTGCCTCCTTTCGCACAAGCCATCCAAAACCAAGTGGCCACGGTAATGACTTCGTTCAATGAGGTCAATGGGATACCCGCCTCGGGCAACAAAAGACTATTGACCGAGATACTACGCAACAAGTTTAAGTTTGATGGGTTTGTGGTTTCGGACTGGAACTCGGTGACCGAAATGATTGCCCACGGGTTTGCTCGTGATGCAAAGCAAGCGGCTGAATTGGCCGCCCAAGCCGGAATGGACATGGAAATGACCTCTCAAGCTTATGAGCAGTTTTTGGAAACCTTGATTCAAAAAGGAGTCGTGCCCGAAGCCCAGCTGGATTTTTATGTTCGTAATATTTTACGCATCAAGTTTCGCCTCAACCTCTTCAAGCAGCCTTTCATTCCGGCCAATCATCCTGGTAAATTGTACGCCCCAGACCATCTCCAAAAAGCCCAAGAAGCCGCCATTGAGAGTAGTGTGCTGTTAAAAAATAACGATATTTTACCCTTGAAACCCAACACCAAAATATTATTGACCGGTCCTTTGGCCGACAAAGGCCGGGAACAACTGGGCACCTGGACATTCGACGGAGAAGCCGATCCTTCTGTTACGCCCAAAGAAGCACTTTCTGATGCGATTTTTGTCGAGGGATTGTCATTTAGCCGCGATCAAAGCCAGAAAAATTTTCAACAAGTGATAGAGGCTGCCCGTAAGGTAGATGTCATCGTTTTTGTAGGAGGCGAAGAAGCCATTCTTTCGGGGGAGGCCCATTCTCGAGCCAGCATCAAGCTACCAGGGGCTCAGGAACAATTATTGGCAGCACTGGCCAAGCTCAACAAGCCGATTGTATTGGTAATCATGGCCGGGCGCCCCATCAACATTACCAATTACCTCAAAGACATGCAAGCCGTGCTCATGATGTGGCACCCTGGTACCATGGGTGGCCCTGCCTTGAAGGCGATGTTATTTGGCGAAGCCGAACCTACCGGACGACTTCCGGTCAGTTGGCCCAAAGCCGCTGGACAACTTCCTTATTTTTACAATCACAAAAATACTGGCCGTCCTGCCAATCCCGACAAATTTGTGGGGATCGATGATATTCCAGTGGGAGCTTGGCAAAGTAGTTTGGGCAACGAGTCGCATTATTTAGACTTGGGGTATACTCCCCTCTTTCCGTTTGGGTATGGCTTGTCTTATGGCAAGGTAAAATATGGTAAAGTGACCACATCTGGCAACACCCTGAGCAAAGGCAAAAGCATTACCGTGACCGTAGAGGTTGCTAACCAAGGCGAGCGTAACACGACTGAGGTAGTTCAGCTGTATGTACAAGACAAAGTAGGGCGAATTACCCGGCCCGTACGCGAACTCAAGCGCTTCAAAAAGGTGAAGTTGGCCGCCGGAGCCAGTAAAAAGGTACAATTTACCCTGGGTTATCAAGATTTGATGTATTATGACAACCAAGGAAAACGAGCCCTCGAGCCAGGAGAAATGATGCTCTACGTAGGTGACAATTCGGCCACCCAAAATAAAGTATCGCTAATGGTTGAGTAAAATTGAGCGCGGCTGAAGTGTGTATTCCTGAATGTGTCTATCAAGTTGGTCTATATCTATTTCAGCCCGACAAGGCATAATTTGAGTAAACAACACTACTGATGACATAAAAATTTAAGCATCTGGTAAATGAACCATGTGGTTACCCAGAACCAGATCGTTCGGCAAGCTCACGATGACCTGAAAAGCAGGAAGTCCTGAAGAACCAAGGCCTAAAGCCTCCTTGGTCAGGCTGTGCTTGCCGAAGCGTTTGGTGGAATTCACCATTACTTTCATTCCTAATACATTCAAAGCGACCAAGGAATGAATTGTCATGTCCCTAGATGTGTTTTGAATAAAACATTAGAACTCACGACAATCTGAAGAACTCACAAGTATAAAGTACAATTCAAGTAAACTTATTTATCATCAAACAAAATCAAGCGGAATCAAGATCATGGTATTGCTCCACACCAAGATGAGATTCACTCCTTTTTTACGTTCTTGAAAATAAATGGTAAAAGATTCGTACACTTCTTCTATGGTCAATACTTTGGCCTCATACCGCAATTCGTCTTGGTCTTTGTATTTAGGATAATCGAAAGCTCCCCATTGCCCCAGTTCTCGGTTAAAGATAATGGTCCAGGTTTTGGCTCCCGGAATGGTAAAAATAGTGTAAGTCCCCGCTTTGAACCTTTTCTTTTGAATCTTGACATCGTTTACCAAGGTAATTTCCGTTGCCTCATTGGCACCAGTCCGCCAAACTTTACCAAAAGGGATCAACGAACCAAAAACTTTACGCCCCCTTTTGGAAGGCTGCCCATAGGTAACTTTCAGGTAGTTTCGCTCGTTCTTGAAGGTGGTCATTGTAATTGGGCTCAGCTTTTTGGGAGGTTTTACGATTTTTTGGGCATTGGCCCATTGCCCTCCTCCTATGCTCATCAATACGCAAAAGATGATTTTTAGCCCAAGGCTTGATTGATGTATCAAATTCATATTGATTTAGTTTTTACGATAAATCCATTGTTCCATGTATAATTACGCTTTATTAAAACGTTTATCAAAGCAGAAATACCAAACAGATTCACAAATAATTACACTATCTTGCAAGCTCGTTATAGGTGATACTTCATCATGATAAGTCTTAAGGTGAACACTCCTCAACGTCACTGCTTTCTAACAACAATATTAGTTTACCAGGTATTAAAGGTGTTAAACATGCATAGTTCTAATCTTCACACATCTACCTTCCACAACATTCAACGTTTTTTTGGGGTTTGCCTGCTTACCCTATTTTTATTTACTCAAGCAAACGCACAAACCGCCAATGCCTGCTTTGATGCCAAAGACAATGTTGCTAGAGGATGCGCTCCTTTTACGGTACAACTTGTCGATTGCTCGGGTGCCGAAACGATTTTTTACAACTACGGAGATGGCTCTGGTCAAACGACCGCTTCTAGTCATACTTATACTGCACCGGGTGTGTACACGGTCACTCAATTTGCTCAGAATGCAGGTGATGCCCAAGCCAGTGCCCTCGAGCGAGTTAACTTTATTGAAGTACTCCCCTCTCCTCAACCCGTTTTTGAGACCAAATTATGTAGTGGTAATGAAGTATTTCTATCCATACCCGATCAAGCTTACGAACAATACGTAATCAACTGGGGCGACGGCCTGACAGATACGGTCAATCGCGGTGCTACCATCTTCCCTCACCGTTACAATTTTGCCCCTGTCACCATTACCGTTACCGGAAACTACAACCCAGGAAATTGTGGAGGAAGCAATGCAATCATAGTCAATCCCATTGCTGACATCATCAGTTCCCAAATTCAATCGCTCAATACCATCACGCGTGATCCTACCAATGGTTCGGTTCAGGTTGCTTTTACCACCAATTCAAACTTTCAATACGAAATTGCCCAAAAAGCCAGCAACGAAACTGCCTTCACCACCATCAAAACCATTACCAATGCTACAGGCAATGTCGTGACCGAAAACATTCAAAATCTCAATACCGAAGGACTAACCTATTGTTATGCCATCATTACCAAGGATTTTTGTGGCAATAGTGTGAGCTCAGACACTCTGTGTAACCTGCAGCTCACTGCCGAGGCCCAGAATAATCAAAATGTGGTACAATGGAGTCCCTATTTGGGTTCTAATTTCCAGCAATACATCTTGTATCGCAATAATGTGCCCCTTACCACCATTGATGCGATTACTACCAACACCTACACCGATACCTCGATTACCTGTACCGAACAATATTGTTACAGCATTCAAGCTTCGGTGGGCAATATCAACACTGCTACCTCTACTTCCAATACCAATTGTATAATTGCTTTTTCTCAGGATATTCCTCCCACCATTACTATTTTCAACTCTACCATAGACGAAGACAAACGAGTGCGGGTGTTTTGGAACATCGAGACTTTTCCAAAAATTACTGAATATTTAGTAACGCGTACTGATAATACGCTGCGACTGACTACCAGTGAACTAGAAGCATTAGACATTAACCTGGATGTGGATAGTCAACAATATTTTTACGAAATTTTTTATACCAATCAATGTGGCAATAGCTCGGGTACCTCACTGGTAACCAGCCCAGTATTACTCACCAAACTACAGGAAACTGCCACCCAAACGGTACTGGGTTGGACACGCTATCGAAACGCTGAAAATAGCTTTGAAAATTACGAATTAGAAAAGCTAGAGGAAGACGGAACCGTATACCAAACCATTCCATTGAGCAGTGATACCATTTATACCGACAGTGAACAAGATTTGCAACGCCAGGTGTTACGCTATCGTATCAAAACCAATATCAATAGCACTACCGGGTTGGTAAGTTATTCTAACATATTGGAAGTAGAACGAAAGTTTAGAATTTTTGTCCCCAATGCTTTTACTCCCAACGGAGACGGCCTCAACGATAATTTTGAGCCCAAAGCCATCTTTGTTCAATCCTACAATATGGTGGTCTACAATCGTCTGGGCAAAGTAGTTTTTCAGAGCAAAGAAATTACCCAAGGTTGGGATGGTACTTTCAACGGCAAAGAGGCCACCTCAGACGTATATGTATATACTATAGAGTTGGTAGACACCCAAGGAAACGAGTTCAAAACCAAAGGTACCTTTACCCTCATTCGCTGATAAACAATATGTTGAAAACATGGTAAAAACCTTGGCTTGTTATGAAAACAATTCTTTTTGGCTATTTTTGTAAAAAGATAAATTGCAAAAATTATGTTCGACTTGAATAATTTGATGGGCAAAGTGAAGGAGATGCAGGATAAGATGAAGGAGGTTCAAGATAACCTTGCCCAAATAAAGGTAACCGCTGAATCAGGAGCTGGAATGGTAAAAGCGACTGTGAATGGCAAACGACAAGTCATCTCAATTGAGGTAGACTCTGAATTGGTAAAGCCTGAAGATCAGGAAATGATGCAGGACTTGATCGTGGCAGCCATCAACAAGGCAATGGAAGATGCTGATGTAATGGCCAAAGAAAGAATGTCGGAAGCAACTCAAGGCATGATGCCTAACATTCCAGGTTTTGACCTCAACAACATGGTTTAAAACCTGCCAATTACCAATCATTTTCACCCCACACCTCCACTGTTTGCTTCATCCGCTATCAGAAAAACAATGGAGGTTTGTATGGCCCGCTGATAAGCCCTCAAATTTATGGACAAAGTAGCCGTTGTTATTCTCAATTATAACGGAAAGAACTTCCTGGAAACATTTTTACCCCAGGTATTACAACACAGCACACCTCACCCGGTAATTGTGGCAGACAATGCTTCTACCGACGATTCTATTGCGTTTTTAGAGCAACATTACCCTGAGGTTCGTCTAATTAAGATGCCAACCAATACGGGGTTTAGCCAAGGATACAATATTGCTTTACAAGAGGTCAAAGCCGAATACTATGTTTTGCTTAACTCTGATGTGGAAGTGACGGCCCAATGGCTTGACCCTCTGATTGAATTTATGGATGCGCACCCACAGGTAGCTGCCTGCCAACCCAAAATCAAAGCCTATCATCAAAAAAACCATTTTGAATATGCTGGAGCCGCGGGCGGGTTCATCGACCGTTTGGGCTATCCTTTTTGTCGAGGACGTATTTTTGACGATACCGAAACCGACCAAGGTCAATACAACGACATTCAGGAAATATTTTGGGCTACTGGTGCCTGTATGTTTGTACGGGCTTCGCTTTATTGGCAAATGGAGGGTTTAGACAATGATTTTTTTGCCCATATGGAAGAAATAGATTTGTGTTGGCGTTTCAAAAATGCTGGATACCAGATTTATTACATAGGCAGCAGTGAAGTATACCATGTAGGCGGAGGCACCCTTCATAAATCCAACCCTCGCAAGACTTTTCTCAATTTCCGCAACAACCTCATTTTATTATACAAGAACCTACCTGCTCGTAAAGTATGGTCTACCCTGTGGTGGCGGTTTTGGTTAGATGGCATTGCCTGGTGGCGATTTTTGCTAAAAGGCCAGCAACAAGATGCTTTTGCAATTACCAGGGCATATTGGCAATTTTATCGCAGTGTAAGTTTTTGGAGAAAAAAAAGAAAGAAAGTTAAAAATTTCGCATTACACCCCCAAATGTTTGGACGAAGTTTGGTTTTTGCTTACTTTTTGAAAAAGAAAAAGACTTTCAAGGATTTACAATTTTGATAAACCTTGGAAACCACAAATTCTTGTTAAATAATTAAAGTAGCTTAATGCGGATATTTTAGAAATTCCTCTAAAAATCCCACACAGAGGGGTGCTTACTTTTGCGGAAATGCTTACGCATGTTCATCACAAAAGCAATAGACAAGTAAATAATGATGGGAGAACCTAAAGTTAAAAACGAGGAGTAAATAAAAAACAGTCGGATGCTTGATTTAGCAATCCCCATTTTTTCTCCAAGGAAGGTACAAACCCCGAATGCTTGTTTTTCGAAAAATGATTGAATTCGCTGTATCATAACCGATAAAGTCAACTAGGAACTGTACAAAATAGCGTTTTTTTTTTTTATTTTACAAAAAATAAGTATTAAAATTGCATCAGCAATAAACTACTTTAAAAGTTAAAAAAACCTAAAATTTTAAATCATGAGTCAAATGAAGAAAAGCTTACTTGGACTTGCGTTTCTGTTTGCGATGGCATTTGTAACTGGATGTAGTGATCCAATTGCAGAAATGATCAAGTTGGCGGAGAAGCAACAACTCACGGTAGAGCCTAACCCTCTTGAATTGCACGGAAGCAACGTGGGATTTACCTTATCAGCTAAGTTGCCGGTAAAAATGATGAAAAAAGGTACTAAATATACCTTGGAGGTGGCTTACGCTCCTGGTGATGTTACTAAGTTTGTTAGTGGCAAAGGTCCAGGTAGCGAAACTAAAGCTGGTTCTGTAGAATTTGATGGCGACAAATATGCTGATGCTACTGAAGAGCCAAAAATCACAAAGAAAATGAACTTTGCTTACGAAGATAAGCACGAAATGGGATTTGTGATTGTATACGGAGTTGTATCTAAAGGTTCTAAGAGCAAAAGATTTGGTCCTATCAATGTAATGAGTGCTGGCAACCCTGCAGTTGGGGTAGCTACTACTAGCCGTTTGGTGAAAAACCCAGTAGACGGGGTTTCTAATGCCAATGGCCAAAGCCCATTTGCTTACGCAAAAGATAGCTGGAAACAAGAAGAAGACAAAACTTCTTCTTACAATATCAATTTTGAGCAAGGTAGCTCTCGTGTTACTGCTACCACTGGTGATAACCAAAACACAATTGATATCGCTAAGGCTGCTTTCAAAGCAATGGCTGCTCAGTTTACTGATGTTGACAACATCCCAGAATTCAAAGCGGGTGGATCTAGCTCTCACTCTCCTGAGGGTCGAGTAGCAATCAACCAAAGCCTTCCTGGTCAGCGTTCAACTTCTTTGGGTAACCAAATGAAGGCGATGATGAAAGCTTTTGAGTACGGTAAGAAAATTTCTAAATTCAACTTCGAATTTGACAACAAAACTTTGGAAGCTACTTGGCCTGAGTTCAAAACCTTGATTCAAGGTAGTTCTTTGAACGACGACCAAAAGACGGAAGTAGTTGGAATCGTTGACGGAGAAGGTGGTTTTGTAGAAAAAGAAAAGAAACTACAAGGTCTTTCTTTCTACCAAACAATGATGGACGAGATTTATCCTAAAATGCGTTATGCTAAGATGAATATCACTGTTCCTGGTAAAACCAAGTCTAAAGCAGACATGGAAAACATGTTGGACAAAATCTCTAAAGGTGAGATGGAAGCTGACAAGTTGACTGAAGAAGAGTACTTGTACATGGCAGCTAACAACCCTAACTTCGCCAACCGAGTGAAGTGGTTAGAAAAAGCGGTTACTAAGTATGATACTTGGAGAATCAACAACAACTTGGGTGCTGCTTACTTGGATATGGCTCTTTTGACTAAGGACAATTCTTACGTTGACAAAGCAATGACTGCTTTTGAAAAAGCTAAAGGTAAGAAAGAATCTGGTGAGATTTATTACAACATGGGTATGGGTTACTTGATGAAAGGTGACAATGCTAAAGCTGAAGAAGCTTTCAAAAAGGCGATCGAAATTGGAGCTGGTGACAACCCTGCAATGACTGGTCTTTTGAACGGTATCAAAGGTTACTATGCTATCAAGCAAGCTACTGCTCGTGACGATGGAAAATACAAAGAAGCTTATGAATTGTAGGAGGCGCTACTAGTACTGCTCCTAATAAATTTAACCAAGG
>CALDJV010000817.1 GCA_937899305.1 uncultured Cytophagaceae bacterium | reverse complement strand
ATCCCAAACCAAAATAAGCATCCTGGAGGCTTTTTGCATAGATGTGTGGAATACCAAATTTGTCAAAGAATACTTCAACATTTTGTTGAAGACCTTTCAATGTAACTTTACCAGAGTATTGAGGGGTTTGGGCCAGGGTGGTTTGTTTTGTAGCCAATAGGAACATAAGCACAGCAATGCATGCTGATGCGATTTTTTTAAATTTTAGCATTGTTTTTACGAAAAATTATAGTTGAAAGTTCAACTGGTTAAGAAATTTCATTTTGTCATTGTTACGTACGACAGAATAAAAATTTGTTTTTGGTCACGTAATAAATCTGCTAAAAAAACACAAAACATAAAAAAGCAATCCTGATTCTATTAAAGTAAGTTTTTCACAAAAAACATTCAATGTTGCATGCAACAAAGGTTTTATAAAATATGAACAAAAAAAATCCCTTGCCTGAAAAAAACAGCAAGGGAAATAACCTATAAAATATTACATTCAAATTTTAACGACCGATGATTTGGCCAAAAAATATAGCGTTGGCAAATAGCTTATTGGTACCATACCAAAAACCTCTAAAATTGGGGTTATCCAACATAGAAATGACCACTCCACGTCCTTGTTTGGTTACAATGATGCTGGCAGTTCCTCCTAGTCTATTTAGATTTGGTTTAGAAATATAACCACTCAAAAGTGGGGATTTTGTATAATACAATGGCGTAGCATAGGGGTTGCTGCTCTTGTCTACAAATAGGTTATGATTTCTGAAAACCGGAATTTTAGCCTGATCATAGCCATACCCCAAGGGATGACTTAAATCCAAATTCGCTTCAAAAATAGCCCCTCCAATGCGCTGAGCGCCACGACGATTTTGACGAGTTGCATAAGGGAAGGTTTTGCCTTTATGACTGGTTCTACCTGATTTCTGATAGCTAAAATTCGCTAGTTTGTGTCCCTGAGCCCAATTATTGGCACTTTTAATCGTAATGAGGGTACCTCCCTTGCTCAACCAACGACGTAAACGAGGTACTTGTCGATTCAATTCATTGTAATCACCATTGACCATCACAATCACATTGTAGCGACTCAGGTTGATCCTGGGAATTCTAGATTTTTCAACAATACTGGCTGGCATGTGATACCTTGTATCGAGCAGGTGCCAAACTTCTCCCACATCATAGCTTGCTATTCCCGATCCAGCCACAACCAGTACTTCGGGCTTGGTCAAGGGAGAAATATTACGACTTCCCAAATCTACCCCTTGGTCAGCGAGGCCTTTCTTTAGTGCATATACGTCAATGCCTTCGCTTTTGGTAATGGTTTGCATCTCCCGGAACAAAGCGTTTTTGTCCATTTTTTGGTTTGCTACCGGTACCAAAATAGAGCCATAGCCGAATGTTTCACTGGTCCCTCCCACCTTGAAGGTAAAGCTTTTGCCTACTACTTTGGCTTTGATTCCTTTCTTTTGCAAACGATACAAAGCGCGAGGCGCATAGTAATTATTCCAACGAAACACATACGCTACTTCATTACTTGCACTCCCTAAACTCCACATCATTTTTCCTTTTGGGAAAGTTGCCTCGGTATCCTCTACTTTGGCTCCTTTGACTCCCCCTTCTTTGAATGGAACTCCAAACGCATAAGGGAGTGTCCAGGCAGATACATCATAAAACAAGCTGTCTTTGTACTGCGTCTGAATCTGAAACATCGCCGAAATCAAACGGCTTTGGGCCTGACCGTTGGGTACTACATACGCGTTTTCTTTTTTAATCTGTTTTCCTTTGATGTTTACATCCGAAGCCGATTGATATACCTCCACATCATGTTGTCGCATCAATTTGACCAATTCATACAAACGGCTTTTATCTTTCGAACCAAACACGTAGCTTTTTCCTTTTGGGGCGTTTTTATGAAAGTTTTTCTGATAGTCTAACAGTTCTTTGCGCATTTCGTAACCGGCTTGCACTGTAGACATGGCCGTGGTATATTGGTTGCGAATCGTAAAAGGAAAAGTCAAAACACCGTGGACGCTCTCTTGGGCATGACCACGAGAACTGGCCTGCTCAAACAAGATACCGATGCTTCCTTGCACATCAGGATAAGTAGATCCTTTACCATAGTAATAATCATCAAAGCTTTCTTTGGTAAAATACAACGAACCAATTTTATCTAGTGCTTTTCCATGATATTTGGCAATTTTAGCGGTCAAGTCCTGGTTCATCTGGGGAGTCAATGGATTGGTACGAGATGCAATTCCTGGTTGGAAAAAATACGTAGAATTCGCGCCCATCTCGTGGTGATCGGTTACAATATTGGGTCTCCATTCTTGAAATTTCTTGACTCTTGCCTGGCTTTCGGGGTGCTGTACCGGCAACCAGTCTCGGTTCAAGTCAAACCAATAATGATTGGTACGTCCTCGGGGAAACCATTCGTTGAACTCTCGACTAGCGGGATTAGTAACCAAAGTGTTGGTGCTCTTATGCATATTCACCCAGGTAGCAAAACGGTTGAACCCATCAGGGTTGAAACAGGGATCGAGTAAAATTACCGTATTGTCTAAAATTTTATTGACTGATTCTCCTTGAGCAGCGGCCCAATAATACGCTTCCAACAATGCCGCATTGCCTCCACTGGGCTCATTTCCGTGAATACTATGCCCCGACAAAATAATCACCGGCATGTTATCAGTGTTCACACCTCCAGCCTTTTTAGGGTCGCACAGTTCCAAGTGTTTTTGCCGAATTTGCTCTAGATTTTGATGGTTCTTGGGAGAGGTGATCTTCAAAAGCAACAATGGGCGATTTTCGTGACTACGACCAAACTCTTCTAAGGTCACCCGATCAGAGGCTTTTGCCACGGCCCGCAGGTAATACACCATTTGATCGTGTGATACGTGCCACTCACCTATTTCGTAGCCCAATACCGACTTGGGAGTAGGTATTTTGGAATCGTAGGAAACATTTTGTGGCAAATAGTATTTTAGATTGATGGCAGGCTGGGCCATCACGGGTATAAACCCTCCCAGCAAGAGTAATAGGAGTAATATTTTTTTCATATAATAGTTTAAATAGATTGGTTT
>CALDJV010000816.1 GCA_937899305.1 uncultured Cytophagaceae bacterium | reverse complement strand
TTCTGTATTTTACTGAGGTAAAGCCTCTTGATTCGTTTGTAGTATTGGTTTGTTTAACTCATACAAAGCCTCCTGGTTTATTAGCCTACCTTTTTTTAATAATGAAGTACTTTAAAACCGTATGCCTTTTTTTACTCCCCCTTTCTGTTTCACAGACTTGAAAATCAGTGAATTCTCGAAGTAAAATCACGGTTCTTCATACTCAACATCCGTTCATTCTTTTCTTCAGCTAAAAAAACGAACCAAAAAAAGCCGCTGCTGTAGTTTGTTGTGCTAAAATTTGCTTCATTACACCTAAAATGCTCAAACATTCCCTCGTGCCTCGGTCAGTGATCATTTAACCTTTGGCAGAGCTCAGCGCAGCAAGCTGCAGCTTCGGTTTTACGGCTTCATTGCACAAATTTCTTAACGCCAACAAACTAAGGCAGAAAGTTCTGGTTATTTAAGCACTGTTTACCATTGATAAAATGGACTTGAATACAAATTTCAATAACTAAAAGTTAGCGTACGGTTTTAAAATGACGTATTCCAGTTTTTCCTCACATTACTTATTTATGTTTAATCTTCGTACTTCACAGTCTGCATTGACCCCTTCTACCAAATATTGGTATTGCGCACCCAATGAATCTTGAACGGTGAGGGTGAATTTATAGTGGGTACCACGTTCGTAATTTTTACCTACCAAGTTAAATCCAGAAAAATATCCTGCACCTGACTTTAGTTTTTGAGGCAATTCATTTTCCCAAACAATGTCGCCCTCCAAGTTAGAGATTTTAGTCAGATCAACTGACCACCCTACATTTTCCATTCCCAACCGTAAAAAGCCACTCCCATAACCACCTGAACTCCTTGATTTGATATGTGGCCCAAACAGATGAAAAATTTTCTTAAACCGGTATTTCACACCATCCCCCAGGATATCCATACTGCCCTCGTTTTTTACCAAGTCTAGCAATGCTTGTTTGCTCAACACAAAAGGCAACAACTCATCTTGTTTGGCTAAATAATGTTGCTCGAGTACCATGTTAGGTATTTCAGAATAACTGGATTCGAAAGTAAAAAACTTACAGGTCAAATCGTCGCCCTTTACCTCTTCTATTTTCAGGTATAAATCATCCTGATCATCATAGTTTCGTTTTGCTTTCGTTAAATAGATCAAATCTTTTTTCGATAAATTGTTCATGTCATCTTCCAGAAGAAGTAATTCTTCTTGTTGTTGTTGTTGGTATCGGTGACGAGATACGCTTTCTGAATAGCCTGAATACCCCGAATAGCTTGCCCATCCTACTACAATCGTAATGAGTATCACCAATGAATAATTTACCAGTCGAGTACCCGTTCTTTCCTCTTTCACTACCCAAGTATCCGAAAGTTCATCTGGCCAACTTCTGTCTTTGCCCAAGTAAGAAAACCCGCTAAAAGGAATATAACGACTTAAAAAACGGATTACGCCCGCCTTATTGGTCAGTTTACCTCCTTCGCCTTGCAAAACCCTCGACTCGGTCAAAAACTTGGCAGGAGTGGCTCCCCACCATAGCTCAAAAAACAGATAATACATGAGACGAGCAAAAAAGATGATCACATAAATAATCACCCGATCAGACAAGATAAAATCTCTTAGCCCTCTCAAAAAAAACTGGGCAATCCCAAATATAAAAGGACCACAAACCATAATACTAATGGCCGTGTCTAACAGTGCATGAACGAGCCTTTGCCCCAATGGAGTAGCCACATAAGGTGGAGGAGCTTGATCAGAATTAGGTTGCTCGGTTTTGGCCAGTACTCGTCCTGCCGATAGTTTTTTTAATACAAACCAGGCCAAGCCTCCCCAAAGTGGCACATTAAAGAGAGGAATTAGTAGTAACAACCAAAATTGCCCGCTGACTGGAGCTGGACTCATCAGGTATAAAACGACTCCCAGTAGCACCCCAAGCAGTTTGACCGCAGCCGATAATAAAACTACCGCAGACAAAGCCCGCAACAGGCGAACTTCTCTTTGGCTACTAAAAACGTAGGCCAGGGCTCCTAACAACCACCAAAAATAAAAAGTAAGGCTTAGGTAGTTGAGTACCAGACCAGATTCAAAATTGCGATAACTGAGGGTATCTGGAAAAAACTTAAAAAAGGACAGTTGTAAATCAGGAGTAAGGCTCCGGCAAATCAAGATGAGCATTTGTTGGGTATCGCTTGGGGTAAAATCAACCAAACCCAATAGTTCCAATGCCATTCCCGATAAAGCCGCAAAAAAGCTAATCAGGGCAATTTTAGTACTTATTTTCATGAGATGTGCGTATAGGATTGTTTCAGTGGTTATTTATCGTTTTTTTTGACATTCTTACAAAACAGAAAGTATACCAATAAGGGGGTACATTTTGTTCATAAGGATCTTTTTGTTGATCTTAATTTATGAATTTTTATTGCATTTTATGTTCGAGGCAAAGGTATCGAATAAAAAAAGCATCTTAAAACCATTTAAGATGCTCATTTGGTAAGATTGAAAAAAGAACCTATGCTGATTGTTGTATTTTTCTATTGTTAGTTCCTTCGGCTCCGCTCAGGACTAAAGGTTCCGCCTTCGGCTGATGGCTAAATGGCTGCGCGAAGCGACGTAAAACTAACGGCTATTCATAAATGGTTCCGCTTTGTGCTACTGTGGACTATGAACCATCGACTATGGACTGAAGAAAAACAAAACTTTATTTTTCGTCAATTACTCAATTATTTCGATACATTTAATAAGCGGTAAGCACCTGAACCCAAATGTTTTACCAGAATTTTTTTGTAAGCAGTCGTTTTTACAAATCTAGACAAAAATTGGTTCCAGACTCCCGCCCAATCACTGCCTTTAGGCATAATCATACCAAATTCTTCTCCTCTCTTTTGGTCTCCTACCGGATGGCGTTTGATGGGTAGCCCTCTTTGGATAGCAGACGCATAATAATTAAAATCTAATGAGGTAAACGAACGAGGGTCGCTAGATACTTTTCTCAGTACTTCTATACTAGATGGCAAATCATTAGTGAGCGGCAAGCATTTTGATTAAGAGGCATATTGCCCAAAAAATC
>CALDJV010000815.1 GCA_937899305.1 uncultured Cytophagaceae bacterium | reverse complement strand
CGACATCACTCCTTCGCCCGGCGCAAACTTGCCTACCCCCGATTCGCAACTGCTCAATACGACCAACTGAGCCTTAAGCGGCAAATAATAAATGCTTTCGGCATACAAGTAGGTCGAGTCTGCCTGTTTTTGAGGAGCAAAGTGAATCTTGGCCAAGCGTTCTTCTCTCAGGTTAGCCGTACTGTGGCTGGCTATGTGGAGAATATGCTCAATTTGGTCGCTTTCGGGCATGTCTTGTAAGCTTTCTTTAAACTGGCTTAGGGTCGCATTTTCCGAAAGGTAAGTATAAGCCGACTGCCGTTGGGTTTTAAATAATCGAGCAATAGCGCTAATTTCCCGACCACTTTGAGGCAATTGACCAAGCCCACTAGACACGAACGATGCATTGTTTTTTAACAAACTAAAGGGCGCAAACCCATAAAATTTCAGTGAATGATTTTGGCTTTGGTTCTGATATCCTTTTTGACCCACCCACCACAAACTGGCCGAATAGTGGTAATGTAGTTGAAACCGACGATTCAAATAACTCAATAGGCTAAACTTGCCTTGCTGGACTACCCACTGAGGAGGACGACGCGTAACCAAGGCTTCTAATGGAATACTGAGCAAGGTGGGATCGGTAATGATGAGTTCGTTTTGATTCGCCAAATAAGGCAATAAAGGCTGTACCAATGTCTGATACAGGCGATGGCTTGCCTGAGTAAACAAACCCAACGGGCTTTCGTTTTGAATCTCGTTGTAAAACTGATTAATCTGTCGAATCAGTCGTTCGGTTGCCCCCAGTGGCACCAAATGTACCTGCCGAGCCGTGATTACAAACGCATAACTCTGCTTTTGGTGCAAGGTATAAGCAATGACGGCAGTTTTGGAGTACAAACGATACTGTATCTGCTGCAGCGTTACCAGGTTGGCCTGGCTTCGCAAGGCATGCAAGCGTGGATACTGCTGTCGTAGCGAGTCGGACCACTGTTGGTAGGCTTGTTTGAGCTGAAATAGCTGATTACGGTAACCTTGGGCTTGTTCTCCCTGGGAACGTTGCGCCAACTTTTGCTCAAAAAAAGCAATTTGTTGTTTGTAATTCAAGTCCGTTTGACGGATGGTATCGGCCAGTAAATTTTTGCGCTGGTTTTCGAGTTGGGCCATCGATTTGCGCAATACTTGGGCTTTGCTCTTTTCAGAAAAATAAAATGCTTCTTCTAAAAACTTTCGATGCAGTGAGCGATTGCCCTGATAAGATTGAGCAATTTGAGCCGCAATACCAAAAGCCAATTCATACATATCTTGATTGCGCTTTTCGGCTAACAACTGGTCCAAGCGATATTGTTGGTTGTACTGCATCCGATCCGTCAGGCGATCACACAAACGCAAAGTTTCCAGAGCCAACAACAATTTCTGCCGTTCTCCGTTTTTCGTAGCCAAAAAATGCAGGCACTTGGCCTTGAAATACAACGCATCTCGGAGGAGCTTCCGGTCAAAGTAATAATCCAGTGAGGGATTGGTCAAACGAACGGTATCAGTAAAATTGTATACATTGGAAACCAGGCTTTTTTGAAACCAACGAAGTGCTTTTGAGTACTTTTTTTGATACACATAGGCCAACCCGGTATACACATAGTTTTCGGCCAATAGGGGGTCGCCTTTACCATAGAGCTTGAATTGGATATCGCGGGCTTTTTGGAAATAACGAAGCGCCCGATAATAGTTCTTTTTGGGTTGTGTAATCAGCACATTGCCTAGCTTTAGATATCCTTGCGCAATACGAGGGTGTAGGTATCCATATATTTTTTCATCCATCCGCAATGCACTCTGATGATGCCGCTTGGCCTTGCCGTATCGACTAATTTTGAAATAACATTCTCCCAGATTATTCAAAACTGCGGCAATATCGGGGTGGTCTATTTTATGGATCTGCTGATATAACTTCAAAGCTTTTTCAAACTGTATCAACGCATCCAAAAACCGCCCCTGTTGTTCAAAAGCCTGTCCCATACTATTCAGGTTATCGGCTTTGTAGATATGCAAGCGAGGAAGCTTGTTTTGATAAATATCATTGGCTTTGTAGTAGTAGTCTAATGCTTGACTATAGGCCCGTTTTTGGTGAAACACACTCCCCAAATGGTGGTAGCCCAATCCTACCCTCATCGCATTCTCACCTTTCAGTTTTTTCTCAATGTCAATGGCCTTTTTCAAGTATTTTTCTGCCTGATAATACCGATTGACGATCCGGGAGATGATCCCCAGATGAATGTATGTTTTAGCCAGCAAAGGATGTATTGCATCTATGCCCAGCCGCTTCTTTTGAATGATGAGCGCATTTTGGTAATTGACCAATGCCTCCACACTTCTACCATTCATTTCGTCTATTACACCAAGATGATTGAGCGCTACCGAGGCCGTCAAATGCTGGGGACCCAGGTATTTTTTACTCAAATCCAGTACTTTTTCGGCCAAACTTCGTGCGTCTTTGAGTTTTCCCAATCGCCACCAACATTCGGTCATTTGATTTCTACAATGCAGGCTTCGCTCCCATCGCAATGCTTTTTCATATTGGTTGGCTGCCTGATCCAAAAACACAATGGCATCTACATATTGGTTATGTTGCATCAAGGAATCAGCTTTGCGAATATAGCGATGAGCCCTGGTAGTGTCGCTAGGAGTGGCCCAAGCAACTTGGGAAGTAAAAAAAACACCAAACCAAAGCAATAACCAGGTTAATGGAGGTCTGAGCGGTATGTTTTTAATTACTTTCATCGAGTTCATTTTAATCTATCTGATTCTTAAAAACTTAAAAACACTTACCAAGGTTGCAATTCCCTAAATGAAAAACCGTATCACAATTACGCTCAACTATCAATAAATGCTTCTAACTTTTGTATATCAGTACTGTGTCCATAAAATCCATCGAGCCGAATTAGTTTACCCAAAAAGTGATAAGAATCTATTTCTTCTATGTATTTTTTGAATCTAAAATTCTCAGCAATACGTTTGTCATAATCTTTCCGATTTTTTCTAAGTCCAGAGTTGGTTACCTCAATAGAAGATTCTAACAATGCAGTAGCATACTCAAAGTTGGCAAAGCCTATTCTCATCAAAAAATCGTTGATATAATGGGCAATCAAATCGTCATTGACTTGCTCAATCTTACAGTTAATATAAAAAGTCAGCAATCCTCGGTCAAATATATTGATATCTTTTCCTGCCTGAGTAGCCGTTAAAAGCGACATATACAAACGGCTGGTTCTCACCGATAACTTCGACCATTTACTGTGAACAAAATCTACCTGATCGTTCCAAGTATATATATTCTTCAACTCAGGATGATATTTACTAAAAACATTTACCCGTGATTTTGAATATTTCTTGGTGATATCCTCAATTAATTTAGATTTTCCTGCCCCACTATACCCTTCTACACATATTAGTTTTCGATTTCTCATTGAACTATAGGTTTATTGTATATTTGAGATCAGTATTACTCCCAAGCATCGTACACGATATACGCCAAGATGATTCCACGCAGGGTCCAGGCAACCGTTCTCACCCAATTGATATTAACCAGTTTTCGAGTGATGTCTGTGTTCAAACCCTCGTTGGCCAACTGGTTATGTATTGGAATGGCAATAAAAAATGTAACTCCCCAAACGACCAAGACCAGACCCAGAAGAAAGACGTTCAGGATCATGTCTATTTGAGGAGGGCGGGTGATTAATAATCCAATTGACAGCAGCAGTTCGATGAGCATCGGAAAACCCACCACCCAAAACATACTGCCTACATGTAATTGATGATACGCCGGAAAATTTTTAGTCCCTACCTTGTCAAACCCAGGATATTGCACCACTTGAATTAGCCAGATCAATCCAACAAGGTAAAAGGTGATCAGCAGGTTCGAAAAAAGTAATAATTTAGCATTCATGAGGTTTGTTGGGCAAGCTTTAAAAACTGGTTGTGTAACGTCAAAACTTGAGGAATTACCAAATGTTGGTCATCATTATGAACTACGAAATTGGCTCGTTTTATTTTTTCTTCTTCGGCAAGTTGTTTGCCAAAAATGGCCTTGATTTGCGCTTCTGAACGATGGGGGTCTCGCTTTAAAATTCGCTGAATACGGACTGATTCGGGGGCAAATACCGTAATGACTTGATTGAGTGCCAAATGACTGCCTGATTCAAACATCAAGGCGGCTTCTTTGAGTAAATACGGAGCCTGTGCATTTTGGTGGGTCCAATCCAAAAAATCTTTCCCAACTCTGGGGTGAATCAATTGATTGAGCACTCGCACCCGGTCGCCATCATTAAACACCTGTTGGGCCATGTAAGCTCGATTGTATTGCCCTTGGGTATCATAAGCCTCCGCTCCAAATTCCGCTATGATTTCCTCGCGCAAGTCTGGGTGATGATTGACAATCCATTTGGCCCGACTATCGGCGTCGTACACCGGGATGCCAATGGTTTGAAAAATTCGGCAAATGATACTTTTGCCCGATCCAATGCCTCCTGTAATGCCTATTCTAAGGTTTTTTGTTTTCAAGATTGGTCAACTTTACTTTGTCAGGTAATAATTGATAATTTTCGATGAAATCTGGCTTTCTTAGGGTGAGTTTTAGGGTAGAGTCTACTCGGTTGAGCTTATTCAAATCGGCAAACACCGCAAAGCTTTTAAGCCTTACTTTGCCCAAATCAGATTCTTTGAATTTGAAAGTAAGGGTCACTTGTGGTTGAGACAGGGCCAATTTTGGCAGCTCCGGAAAACCTTTCTTTTGAATTGGTAGACGCAAGGTTTTAGTAATGTACTTGGCTACTCCAAAACTTACCCGTGCGCTGGATTTATCTTGAACAATTAACTTTGCTTGACTCTCCGGCAAAGTAATCGGAACGGTATTTTCGTATTTGCCATCAATATTTCTATCTGGTATATCCAACACAAAAGGATCAGCCAAACTTTTAACCATTTTCTCAGGTCCTTCAAATACCACATATTTGGGATTTATGGTCACGTCCCCCTCAATCTGATAATTATCGGCCAAGGCGCGTTCATGATAGATACTAAGCGGCAAGGTACGACGAATGCGACGATCGAAGGTAAGATGCAAGGTATCGGCCACAATGGCTTGTAGCTCTACGTCTTCCAGTGACTTACGCAACTTTGCCTGGTTTTGAGAAGAGGCAGGTAGTACAAATGTTTTACCTCCTTTGGCATAATCTACATAACTGCGCAGCAAATTGTCAATATTGTAATTCACCGCATTGCCCGAAAATCCAAAATACTTAGACAGGACCTGCCAACCTGTACCCTTGATGATGATTCTTATCTTTTCGGGTAACGGAGTAGTCGGAATGAAGAGAGAGTCATTGTATTGAAACTCAATCGGATATTTTACTTCGATGGATTGTTCTTTGTTGAGCTCTAAAGTAAACCAAAGCAGGGTCGATAGAAACAAACAAGCTACTATTACCTTTACATTGCTATTACGAAAAAGTAAGAGTATTTGTATCAGTCTATTGATCATGCTTTGGAATGGTAAATAATTAAATGTATTAGTGAAAAATAAAATTTTGTTTTGACTTCAAGTTGAGGTTCGTCTTTGTAAATAGTCCACAGTCGATGGTCCATAGTAGTGCATTGCTTCACACAATTATTTAACAACTAGCTTTGCTGAGCTCACCAAGACTCAGCTCAAACAGTGTCATATTTGCGAAAATAAGAATCGCTTTGCGTAACCCGAAGTCCTGAGTGGAGCCGAAGGAACTAACAATGCAACAATGAGCCATAGGCGGAACAATT
>CALDJV010000814.1 GCA_937899305.1 uncultured Cytophagaceae bacterium | reverse complement strand
AACAATGAGCCGTAGGCGGAACAATTTAATAATAGTCCATCGTTTTTCATCGCTTTGCGCAACCATTTGGCCATTTAACAATGAGCCGAAGGCGGAATAATAGAAATAAATCATCGCTTCGCGCAACCATTTAGCAATATAACAATGAGCGAAGCGGAACAATAAAACAACAGCCCATAATTTTACTTTACTAAAATCCAATTTTGCTTTTTATCTTCGTAACGAAATAACAAAGTAAAATTGGGTTTTATGATTCAGCTTACGTGGTATCAACTGATCTTGCTGGTCGGTTTTGTTCAGACTTTGATTTTAATTGTTCTGCTGTTGTGGAAGTCCGAAAATCGGAAGTCTAATCTTTTGTTGGCGGCTTTGTTATTTGTCATTGGCCGGGGAGACATTACCGATCTGGTTCCAGGAGTAAACCTTGCTCGGGACTATCCATTTTTACTGCCCGTGTTTTATGAATACTTGCTGGTCTTGGGGCCTATTTTGTATTTCTATGTGCGTAGCCTTACCAAGACAAGCTTTCGGTTCGATCGGGTATTTTGGTGGTACATTGGCTGCACATTATTGCTAGACTTGGCCTACGATTACACCCTGTATTGGTGCCAGACCACCAAGCTCTGCTCAAGAGCCTGGATCATTACTTTTGCCGAAGTATTTAGTTTATTGGCGGTGGTACAAATGGGAATTGTATTGGTATTGGCGATGCGCGATTTACGCCAATACGATCGGTCGTTGAAAGATCACTTTACCAATCTTGAGAAAATCAACCTACGTTGGTTGCAAAACCTGCTCAAAGCCATTGGAGGGCTCACCGTTTACTGGATTATACTGGTATGGGTAGATATTTTCTTTTTCGATTATCGTATCAACGACAACTATTATCAGGTGCTCAATATAGCGGTGGTGGTTACGATTTATTGGATTGGTTTTTCGCAATATGTACGTCCTCGAGTAGTGATCATAGAAGAGGTGACCGTAGCCCCCAAGGAGGTTACCAAATTGGCCACTAAAACAGAGAAGCCAGCCATCAATTTTTCCCTCACCGATGAAGAAATGCAACGATACGCCCAAATGTTGCAAACTGCTATGGATCAAGATCAACTGTACTTAAACGCAACCCTGAGCCTCAATGCTTTGGCCAAGCACTTGGATATTCCATCCAAACATATTTCTCATACTTTGAATCAATACCTGGGTAAAAACTTGAATGATTTTGTGAATGAATTTCGGGTAAATGAAGTCAAACAAAAGCTGATAGACCCTCAATTTGCCCATCTTACCATTTTAGGCATTGCTTTCGAAGCAGGGTTCAACTCCAAGGCTTCTTTTCAGCGAACTTTCAAAAAAGTAGTGCAATGTTCGCCCAGTGAATACAAAAAACAACAGATGGAACATACGAGTAAGTGAGGTGAATGATTCATTCTTCACCCCAACTATCCTTATTTTTTTTGGCTCTCAACCCACACTTTTAAATCCTCGAATCTACGTTTCACCAGCTTGTTTTTTATTACCCGAATATATTGATCCAGAAAAGCCAGCGTTCTTTTTGGGTCTTTACGGGTTTGATAAAAATACCGGGGTATTTGCACTAAAGTAGAAAATACCTGGGGATATTCCTTGCCTTTCCGAAGATACTCGACATACTGGAGGTACGAGCTATTATTTGAAGTTTGGATACTATTATTGGGGATTTTTTGCAAAGTTTTCAGAGATTTCTGATAATATCGATTGGCTTTTTTGCTTTTCGATTGACGGTCATAAAAATACCCTAATTTGTAATACTGAATGGCTTCTAAGAGGTCATTGTTGAGGCTCCGGGCTTTGTTTAGTCCTTGTTTGTAGTACTTTTTGGCGAGCTTGTATGCCTTGGCTTTTTGGTAATAGAATGCCACATCATTGGTCAGTCGGATTTGATGAATGGTATCTGTTTGGCTAGGAATGTTGAGTAGTAAGTATTGGGCAGCTACTTTGTGTTTTTGGAGTTTATCGGCTAGAGAAACGATTTCCTCAACCAACTTGCTGCTTTCCCGACGGATACTGGAGTCTTGGGGAGTGTGCTGGCGGTTTTTCTGGTGCCAACTGATCAAATTATTCATAAATTCCTCTTGACGAGTGCCATACATTTCCCGATACAAATCCAGGATGAAATAGATCACCCAACGACGACGCTCATCATAGGGGAGCTGTTGGTAAATTCGGAATATTTGCCTTTGATAATCAAGCGATTCGGTCAGTTTGCCCTGTACACGAGACAAATAGCGTAACCCTCCTAGGGCCCACACCTGCCTACGGAAGTCACGGTTGTTTTTACGTAATGTGTGAATCTTTTTGAAGTAAACTTTCGCCTGCTCAAACTTTCGTTGTTCCCAGTACAAGTCGGCCAAACAAGCCCAAACCCAAGCAATTTTGTCAGTATTTTGTTCTTTTTTGCGCAAGGCAAGCAGTTTTTTATAATACACCTCGGCTTTGCCATAGCCGGTGGTAATTCGGTACAGGTCTCCCAATCTTTTGAGTATCCAGGCAATCTGATCAGTTTGATTTTGAGCTTGTTTAATCTCCAGGTATTTTAAATATTCCAGGTCACTAAATTTGCTCACATCGGGATAACAACGGATGGTACCCCAGCTCATTTCTTCATTATCAAAGGGATGTAGTTTGGCTCCAGTAGAGCTCCAAGAAAAATAAAAGTAACTGTTGATCTTGCTCCAGCGAATGATGTCAGCAGCTTGGTATCCTTCCTTTTGGGCAATGCGTTTTGCTTGAGCAATGCGACTCGTGTGACTGCCATATTTGAGATCAAAAGTGATCTTGTTGACCATGGTATTGCGCAAATTACCTATGCGTACCCAATACTGGGCTTCTTGGTTTTTATCGCCTTGCTGTTGGGCAATGGCCAGGGCCTGTTGTAGGTAATTGAGGGCTTGCTGGGGTGCTTCTACCTTTACAAATGAAGCCAAAAAAGAATATACCGAGGCTTGAGGCAGGCCTTTGAGTTGACGGGCAATTTTAGCCAAACTATCTACGGGAGGAATGCGGTGATAACCTTGGGTCATGTATTTTTTGAATTGCCCACAAAGTGATTGATAAGCCGAAACTTGTTGGGCAATGGGCTGGGTTGGAATGAGCCGCAACACGCTATCGATGGGGGTTTCATAAGTGACGATCACTGGAGGGTGGTCATATTTAGTATAGCGGGGGTATAGTTCATCCAAACCAGGGCTGGTGTTTATATATGCATATCGTTTGTCATACTTATCCTTGAGCGTATCTACTACCTGGGCAGTTCTACTTTCCTGGCTGCTGGGGTTGATCACGGTCACCCGGGCGCCAATGGGGATGAGGTCCGTCTTTATCCAGTATTTTACATCAGGATGACTTTTTTGAGCGTGGTAAAGATCGGTTTTGGTTTTAAGCGTGAAAATATATTTGCCTGCTTGATTTTTAGTAAGTGTTTTTTCTACCTTTTGGTTGGATTGGGCCATCAGAGCCAGGCTTGTCAAACAACACAATGACAAGGAAGCAATGTATTTGAAAATAGACATGAGGAATGAATTGAAGATTTGAACACTATAATTATCCGACAAGATAGCCATTGATCATAAAAACCAAAACCCAATCGGTGGGAATTTGCCCTCAAACTATTGCATAGCTCGTTGCTTCTGGTTTTATTTGCAGGTGTTTTGCCCGTTGGCATAGATAGTATTGCTGGATTACGCTCATTATGGATGACTCGGTTCATCACCCACCTCTCCTGTCCCCCAAAAAAAGAGCCGAGAAAGAGTCGAGAAAAAGCAGCAGAAAATCCAGAAAAAAAGCCAACAGAAAGCGCCCCAAAAAAGAGTAACTAGAGAAGAAAAAAAGAATATAATTATTGCAAAGGCATGTTGAACTTCGTCGTCCTATTTTTGAACTCCTTTACTGAACAATTACAGTCATGGTTTGTGTACGATCCGGCCAGTCCCATGATCTTTAGCAATTCCACATTTTGGGTGTTCTTTTTGGTGGCCACGATTGTCTACTATTTTTTGTATGCCCGCATTACCGCCCGCAATATGTTTTTGCTGGCCTTCAGTTTATTCTTTTACTACAAAGCGGGAGGTTTCTTTTTCTTTCTCATTATTTTTTCCACGGTGGTCGATTATTACATCGGCGAAAAAGTCCATCGTAGCGAACACCAACCCACCCGTACTTGGTTGGTCGTATTGAGCTTGGTGGTCAACCTGGGGCTACTGGCTTACTTCAAATACACCTTTTACTTCATCGATATTCTCAACTCTTTTGGGGCCGACATCGTCAAGCAAGATTATCTGGCCAGTGCCGCCAATGGTTGGCTGGGCACCAGTTTGGATGTTTCTAAAATCATACTGCCGGTTGGTATTTCTTTTTATACCTTCCAAACCATTAGCTATACCCTGGATATTTACCGACGAAAAATCACCCCAGTAGACAATATATTTGATTTTGGCTTCTTTGTGAGCTTTTTTCCTCAGTTGGTGGCAGGACCTATTGTGCGAGCGTCGTCGTTTGTACCTCAAATTTACAAGCCCTACAAATTGACCCGTGAGGAATATGGTTTTGCGATTTTTCTGATCCTCAATGGGTTGGTCAAAAAGATCCTTATCTCCGATTATATCTCTACCAACTTTGTAGACCGGGTTTTTATGGAGCCTCAAAAATACTCGGGCTTCGAGAATCTCATGGCGGTATACGGATATGCCATTCAGATTTATTGCGATTTTTCTGGGTATACCGACATTGCCATTGGGTTGGCTTTGTTGCTGGGTTTTAAACTCAACATCAACTTCAACTCGCCCTATAGTGCAACAAGTATTACTGATTTTTGGCGACGTTGGCACATTTCGTTGTCCTCTTGGTTGCGCGATTACCTGTATATTTCGTTGGGGGGCAACCGTACTACCTCATTGTTTAGCTACCTATTTGTACCCATTGTGTTGCTTATCTTCTTGCTGGTAGATGGCTGGACTGGGCTCAATTTCATGTTTTTTATGATGCTCATTACAGTATGGGTATTATCGCTTACCTTTACTGACATGTCATTTGTGGGTGTCATAGGGGTATTGGTAGCCATTACGTTTGCTAGTAATGCGTTTATTACCGAGGCGTGGTATACCTTTTCGTTGTTGTGCATTGTCATTGTATTTTGGACCATTCTATTGATTCGCCCTGATCGTAAGCGGTCGGTAAGTACCTATATGAACCTGACAATTACGATGTTACTGGGTGGCCTGTGGCATGGGAACGATACCCGATTCATTATCTGGGGGGCATTACACGGAGGGGCGTTGGCGTTGCATAAATTTTGGTTAGAGATTACCCAGAGCAGCAAAAAAGGCAAAGAGCCCAAATCTAACGAACCTCGCGGAGTAAGACGGTTTTTGGGGCAAGTCATTACCTTCCACTTTGTGTGTTTTTGCTGGATCTATTTCCGAGCTCAAGACCTGGCTACCATCAATAAAATGTTTGCTCAAATTACGGGTGCATTCCAGGCAGATAAAGTGCTACAAATGGTGAATGGATATGCCGATGTTTTCCGTTTGATGGTAGTTGCCTATGTCATCCATTGGTTTCCACGACGCCTCAAAGACGATTTGGTGGTTTGGTTTACCCGAATGCCAGAACTCGTCAAAGCCATCATCATCAGTATTGTGGTCATTGTGCTCTACCAGGCCAGCACTGCTGACGTCAAGCCTTTTATTTATTTTCAGTTTTAAGGATTCATTGATTATTATATTGTTCCGCCTTCGGCTCATTGTTGCATT
>CALDJV010000813.1 GCA_937899305.1 uncultured Cytophagaceae bacterium | reverse complement strand
TTTGGGCAATATGCCTCTTAATCAAAATGCTTGCCGCTCACTAATGATCAAACACTATCATTTTTTTATTGAAGGCGCGATTTCTTAATAACAAGTAGTTTTTGTACTCAATAGGAGCAGAGTTACCAATCGAAAATCCCCATCTAAAAGATAAGACAGTAGTCCATAGTTTCTTACCACTTTGGATATTTAGAGCTGTCAAGTTTTCTTTGCCGTGATTATGTCTGGCATTTATCAAAAAGTACAAATAATGCTTTGTTGGTAAGTGAGGCAAAGACTCTTTATTACTATACTTGTTCTTAATCTCCCATCGCTTATTGCCTAGTAAGTCATATGAATACAAATTGTTTGAATCATAGACGTATAAATGATCTTGAAAAAACATCAATGTTGCCGCAAATCCCTTATTCAGCAGTTTTTTCCATTTTGTCTTTCCTGTTTGATAGTCCAAGGCCACTAAGTATGTTTTTTGAGGGTGTTTGTCTGGTTTTTTAAATTCATAATGTACAATATAAACTGTTTCGTGTTTGAAATATGGTTTACCGCCATAGAGTGTTTCATAATTGGCCTTCCACTTTGTCTTACCATTATTGGAATCTATACAAATCAATTGACCATCTCTTCGAATTAATAATGGTTTTTTGGTACCAGGAATACGATGGTCGTAAAGTTGTAATTTTTTTTTCCATAATATTTTTCCAGTACGGGCCTCAAGTGATACCAAAGTATTTTGTTTGGCATATTTATCTTTATCAGGGATTTGATCCACATAATGAAAGTATAACTTATCATCAAAAAGAGCAATTTCATAGATGTATCTTGGCATGTTGGTATCCAACATTCTTTGACCACTTCCTGCCTCGAAACTCCATACTTTTTTTCGGGTAATGGTATTGTAAGCAATTAATTGCGAAGCACCTCTGAATATAACCAGGTGTTGGTACTTCCACACTGGACGGTCATAGAGCATTGGTTCTCGTTGTTGAGAAGGTATTTTCCAATGTACCTTTGCGGTTTGGCAGTAGCCATCTAAGTTGACTACTATGGTGAATGTGAATGCCAATAATAGACATCGTTTCAATAAGTTTTGCATAAAAAATAGCGTTAAAGTAATTATTTCATACCATTCAAAAAGTTTTGAGTCAAGTCATTGTACCACTCAGCATCTACCTCAGCAAAGAAGTACTCAACACCTTGATCTTTTGCGTGTTTATCAAGCACTGTAATAAGCCCTTTTTGGTCAAAGGCCTCCCCAAGCGCCTTGGCAAAGGCATCCCGAAGGTTGTCTTTGTATTGTTCTATGTTGGTACGGTGGCCTATTTTAAGCCGAGCGGGTAAATACTGTATATTTTGGTTTTTGATAAAGTCAGCCCCAGCTTTGGGCAATTTGGGTAAAGGAGCCAAACTCCAGGCGGCATTGATAAATGAGACAATTCCCAAGTCTAAACCAGCAATGGCTCGGGCCTGGTGAGCCAGAGCCCCTTTGATAATGCGTCCGCTGTTAAAAACCATCTCTGAGCCAATTTTCCTTTCTTTTTCGGGATCATCAATTTCTGCTGCTTTCTCTTTTTGCTTATTGTTTGGTTTTTGGTTTTTTTCTTCATCGATTTTTACTTCCCGGTAGGTCAGTTCAGCATTGAATACTCGAGCTGCTCCCATAAAGGCACTGCTAATGGCGCTTTGTACCATGATCTTGGCCGCCTGAAGATCGGGCGACCCTTGCTCGGCCAGTTTTTGAGCATCAGCGTATTCTATAAAGCTGTTTTGTTCAGAGATGTGCTTCACTAACCGAGGCTGATACAGGGTAATAAATCCATTCAAAGCTTGGCTGTACTTGTTAGCAAATTCAGTATTAGAATCAGAGTCCCACCCCGTATTTGGAAAATCCAGCGTAGAAGTCTCTTTGGCGGCATCGTAGCCGTACAAAGCCATCGTAAAGTTTAAAATATCCTGATCATTGATTTTACCATAGTGTTTAGAGTACTGAGTAATTAAATTTTGGTTGGGGTCTGTTTTATCAATGGTATGATCGTGAGCTCCAGCTTCGGCCAAAAAAGGAGTGACATAGGTATCAAAATCGTAATGAGAGTTGACATCCGATAAAAGTTTTGTCCATTGCGCTACCGTACCCGTGAGCAAATACCTTTTTTTGGTATAACTTCCCCCACCGGTTCCTTTGTAAACATTGATACTCTCCCCTAGTTTGTTCATTCCTGATACCAAAAGCGTCTCTTTAGTGGGGGTACCCGCTGGGTTGTGGTCTAACCTGGTTTGCATAAACATGTAGGTAGCCGGACGGTAAGTATAAATGTCTATTTTGGGTGGTTTATCTTTGGCCACCTCTGGTACTTGCTCAGTGTTTTGCTCATAAGATTGCACGCCTAATTCTTCGTAGGTAGGCGCTTCATATTGCGGAGTTTCCACTCGTTGTTGATGCTGCGGATCGTGCTCCGCATGGGTATGAGTAGGCATAATAGTCATTGGTTTTAGATGAATGATTTAGTTTTTTGTTTTTTAGTCCATAGTCGATGGTCCAATGCTGTTTCCCTAAGGGCTCGAGTGAATCGCGATTATTTACGCGTACAATATACTCCTATTTTATTCAGAGTTACTTCCCTTAGCGGTGGCATTTTCACCCGATACCTGCCCTGTCCTTCCGAGACCTGGTGAGGATGAAGTTGGAATGCACGAAATTTCGTCGATACCCACTTCATCCTCATATACATTCGGAAGGACAGGGGACGTACTGGTCTTGAAACCAAGAAAATGGCAATCTTTAAATGTAATAAGCTATTGATTATCAGTAATATACCTAAGGTTTTACTAAAAATCGCATTTCAAAATCTTGGAATGATGCAAGTAGTTTTTCGTATACTACCACCATACACCTAAATCCTTAAGGAACCGACCAAAGGGAGCTCTGCACTTGTGCTAAACAGCATTGGTCGATGGTCAATAGTCTATAGTAGCGCAAAGCGGTACAAATTAACCACCGCACCATTACCGGGGCAATAGCCCCAGATTGCGCAGGCGGCAAGCCTGACTCGATACCGAACGATTGGTAGTAGGCAAAATAACCGCTACCTCGCGGGGGGCCATCCCCAGCCGCAGGCAATAGGCGATTTGCCATACCAGCTTGCTGATTTTTCGTTGGGCCAGGGCGTTGTCGGCCCGTTGGGCAAACTCGGGATACACCTCGCGTACTTGCTGGAGCACAATATAAAACTCCCCTTGGGTACCTACCTCGGCCTGCAGCAGTTGGCGGGCAATCTGGTCGCCTTTGCGGGCCCATACGTCATGTACTTGCCATAGCTTGAGGCGGGCCTCGGTTACCTCTTGCAAATAGTGGTTTACCTTGCGTTCGCATTCTTGCTGTAGTTGGGCATTGGCCTGCTGTAGGGCGGCTTGTCCGGCTTTGAGGCGGGCGTGGTGCAGCTGGGCCACTTGCAGCCAATGCTGGTAGCAGGCCCGCAAACGGCCCACACTGCCAATGCCCAGTACCCACAGCCCCAGGGCGGCCCAGCCGTCGCGGGCGTAGGCCCACCAGGCAAAAGCCCCTACCGCCAGCAAGGCCAGCAACAAACTGGCCCCGGCGGTGGCCCGTACCCGTACCCCGTACCAAGGCTGACCATTCCGCCAGTAGAAGTAGTTTTTTGCGTGGAACATTTTGTATATTGGGTTGTTTTTGGTTGACTAAGATAAATAACTACTGTGAATTTTAAGCAATTAAAGCAAATTACCAGTAAATCGAAAACTTTTTACAAAAAATTAATAGCAAAATAAACATGATGCACGAGGGAAGCATTTATGACCGTTTGAAAGAGTTGATTGCCTACAGTGGGTTGAGTCAAAACAAATTTGCTAAAAAAACCAGCATTGATAGTGGACTCATGTCCAATATGTTGTCGGGAAGCCGCTTTGGCATAGACAAACTGATTCAAATATTAAATGCTTTTCCCGAAATTTCCAGCGAATGGCTCCTGCGGGGCGAAGGAAGCATGCAGCGTGAACCCGCCACGTTGCCTAAAGCCAGTGATCCTAAAGTAGTAGAAAAACTCCTCAACTATGTACAACACCTCGAAGACGAAAACGACGCCTACAAAAAAGGCGTCCAGGCCCTCGAGAAAACTTGTATAGAACAAGGAGTAGATTTAACTGAAGTCGTCCTCCCAGTCCCAGTGAGGCGTATTTTGCAAAGTAAGCAATAAGGCCTTCAGTTTGGCTTCGCGGGCTTGGTAGGCCGGATTTTTTTGGGCTTCCTGGCGTTTTTGATGGGCAATGTACCAATCGTGTAGGCGTTTATTTACCCGAGCCACTTCGGGGTCGTAGACGGGCAACGATTTGGCCAAACGCTTTTGTTGCCGCCAAAACAGCCATCCCAAGCAGGCCAAAACCAAGAGGACTCCTCTTTTCACCACTTAAAAATATTAAATTTATGGGAATAAAAATCTTGTTGGCCAACTATCCAATGCACAAATGCGCCTTATTTGGGGCGGTTGTTGTCAAAAACCACCACCGCCGCCACCACCGCCCACTACCCAGGTAAATCAACCTGATTAAAATACCATGTTTTTCGTTGGTCGGCCTTTGGTGAGGCCAACGAATGGGGAGGTAGGCGTTGAATGGCCAGCATTGAAATAGCAACCCGGTTTAGAGCGCGGGAGGGCTTGTCCCTTCGGCGCTTTTCTTTGTTCTAACGAAAACAAAACAAGAAAATACGGACGGAAGCCAAGTGAACCGACAATGCTGAGGAGGAAGGATAAAGGCCAGGTATAACAATGCTTTGAAGCTTAAAAAATGACATTGGGCAATACTCGATTACTTACTTGCAAAACCAACCATGATAAAAAACAAACTCCTGCCCGAGGTGGTCGGGCAGGAGCAAGCAAAGTGGGGCTGATGAGCAAATAAGGTTAGCCAGCGGCATCAATGGCCGTAATTTGATCTTGGCGAAGCTGAATACGGGCCTTGGTTTCTTCAATTTCGAGTTGCTCCAGCACAATCTCCCGATCAGTCAAAATTCCACTACTACGCTGTTTGCTGCGTAAATCGGTTTCGGCGCTGTCTACCAGTTTCTGTTGGCTGGCTATCATGGCCGCGTCGGCTCCGGCAGTTTTCAAAAAATCCAGATTGTCCTGGGCTTCTTTGAGGGCAGTTTCCAGTACTTCCAGTTCACCTTCTTTTAGGTTAGATTTTTCTAAACGGGCCTTGAGCTTGTCTTGGGTGTTTTTGAGGCTGGAGTTTAGCTCTTCTATATCTACGTCAAACTTATTGCGCAAATACTTACGATCTTCGGTGCTTAGCTCTTTAAAGTCGATAATCATATCGTTTAGGTTTAAGTTGGATAATTTGATATATAAATGTTGGTTGTTGGATTCGAAGTCGCCATTGACCAAGGCCCAAAACGACAACCCAGTAACGACTTCCAACTTTTTGAGAAGCGCAATGCCAGGTGGTTTCAAGTTATTTTCTATTCGGGAAATATGGGCAGCATCTACCTTCAGCTTTGCGGCCAATTTGCGCAAAGAAATCCCTAAAAATAAGCGGGCATTTTTGAAGGCATTCTGATAAATGGTCATTAGTAAGTATATATACGAATATCCGCTTTTTTGTTTGAAAAAACCGTGAGTTTTTTGTCAACATCTATAAAAAAATAAATTTTCCATTTTACTTAGTAAAACTACATAAATAACCTAATCCATTTGGCTGATCTCTCGTCGCTATACTTCTTCTTCGAAACCATACATAACTTTTTAGGTATATCCTGGAAAAAAATCGGCATAG
>CALDJV010000812.1 GCA_937899305.1 uncultured Cytophagaceae bacterium | reverse complement strand
CCACACTATTTAAGTGGTTGAAGGATATTAAATTTTTATAAGAAAGCCCTGTTCAATTAATGGACTAATAACCAAAAAAACTGTGGACTATGGACCGTCGACCGTGGACTAAAAAAACTCAATACTTTGCTGACTTGCCCTTGGGCAAACTTTGCTGAATGAAAGTGCGCAAATCATCGTTGGCCGATTTGAGATCTTCTTTACGCAAATACATCATGTGTCCACTACGGTAGCCTTTGAAACGCATCCGTTTTTTCATTCTTCCACTTGGGTCAATTTGCCACATCGTATATTTAGCGCCAAAATAAGTGGTAGCTCCGTCATAATAACCCGATTGTACCATAATCTGCAAATAAGGATTTTGTGCCATGGCCTTACGCAAATTTTCTCGGGTATTGTTGTTGCGTCGATCCCAGGGGTATACTGGACCAAACATATTGTATTTGACATCGGTCTTGAATTTGAGTTCTTCCCGAATGTAGTAATTGATAGCCGGAGTAAAAGTGTGCAGCCAGGAAGTCAACTCTGAGTTGTAGTCGGGTTGGCTTCCCGCAAGGTTGCGATCTATTCCCTTGTAACGAGAATCGAGCCGACCTATAGTATAGCCTCCTTTATTGCGTAACAATTCTTTCCAAAAAAAACGGGTAGGCACATTGAGGTTGTGTTGTAGAATCACTGTTTTGGACAACCCCGAATAATAAGCCATTTTTTCGGCTACCTGGTTTCTTTCAGTCGCCGATATAAACCCTCCCTTGGCGATGGCGGGCATCAGTTTGTTGATGGTAAATTGCTCTACTTCCGGCAAAACTTCCAGTAAATCTTTAGACTGAAGCGCATTGGGCAAACATTTGTGATGCCAGGCAGCAGCGGCAAAATAGGGCAAATTAATGGCAAAAGACACGGGACGGTCCGAACTGAAAAGCTTGTAATCAGCTGGGGAAACCATAATCACTCCATTCAAATACATCCATTGGCGTTCTTGCAAAGCCAAGGCCAGTCCTGCTACTCGAGTACCTCCATAGCTTTCGCCAATCAGGTACTTAGGCGATAGCCAACGGTTGTGGCGGGTCACAAAAGTATTGAGCCATTCGGCTAAGTATTGAATATCGGCATTGATACCAAAAAAATGCTTGCGGTCTATTTGTTTTTTACTTCCTGAGATTTTGTTTGGAAGCAGACGCGAATAAGCCGTATTCACTGGATTGACAAAGACAATATCGGCCACATCCAGTACCGAATGAGGGTTTTCGTGTACTCCATAGGGTTGTTGAGGGTAACCCTCATCGTCTATGTTAAGTACTTTAGGCCCGGTATAGGCTACGTGCATCCATACCGAGGCTGAGCCAGGCCCTCCATTGAAAGAGATTAGCAAAGGACGTTTGGCCAAATCTCCCGCATTGCTTCGCTTGTAGTACGTATAAAACAAGGTGGCAACAGGGTGGCCGTTTTTGTCCCAATAGGGTTGGGTACCAGTAGTAGCGGTGTAACTAATCTTGGTTCCCTTGATGGTCGTAGTGTGGTTGGTAACCACGGTAGTATCTATTGGAACAGTACGGGATTGGGCCATTGCCGAGGAACAACAAGCCGATAGACCAAACAATACACTCCATATAATTGGGTAAAATTTTGTCATAGATGAACGTGTTTATTTTTGAAAGGCCTAAAAGTAGGGCTTTTTAAGGAATTATTAAATTCAGCTTGTATTCAGGGCCCTTGTTGGTTATTCCCTCATGATCTTCTTCACTATCAGGCGATCATTCACGCGAATACTCAAAAAATACATTCCTTTGGGCAAATCGCTCAAGTCAAGATAAGTGTTTTTTTCTACCTGGCCTCTTTTCAACACTTTTCCACTCAAATCGACCAAAGTATAGCCGAGAGGTTGAGGATGATTGAGATCAATATTTAAATAATTTCGTACAGGAACTGGATACACCTTGAGGGTGGTTTCTAATCTAGGAGCATCCAAACTGGTTACGGGTACTGTACTTGCTCCAATGGTATTGCTGTAAGGCGAGGCACCGCTAGAATTGATCGCTTTTACTCGGTAAAAATAAGTTGTTTCAGGGTTCAGGTCGGTATCCAGGTATTCAGTAGTATCGGCACCTACCGAATCTACTATTACAAAGTTATCGTCGGTATTTTGGGCACGCTCAATAACAAAATAAGCCTCATTGCTGGATTCATCTTGCCAGTTGAGGCGAATGCGGCTACTTGTTTCCGAAATGGCAGTGAGATTGAGCGGGGTGATGGGGGCTTGAGCTTTGAGTTCATTGGCGGTAAGCAAAGCCCAAAACAAAGTCAACCACAAGAACGGAGACCATAAAACGGAAAACAGGGTACATATTTTCTTCATAAGCTTATTTTCTAGCATATTTTTGGGGTATATGGAAGTTGGTCAATTTTTAGGAGTACGAAAGGTCGTTTGATTACCATAACTAATTCCCCCAATGCTTTGGGCATAAGCACGAACATAATACAGGGTGCCAGGTTGTAAATTGCGCAGCAACGAAGTATAGTTTCCCGGAATGTTTACCCGGCCATTTTGGGTAAAATCATCAGCGATGGTAGGCGAAGGAACTGTAGCCCAACAATGTCCATGTTGATTGATTTCATTGCTCCCTAACTTGATGTTCCCGCCAGCAGTGGCTTCGCTTTTACTGATGTTTGAAATTCCGGTTGTAATAGGAGGAGGAGTATCTTCGGGCGTACTTTGGGCAATGTCATCACCATAGAGAATTTGTTCTCCGACTTGTAGGTAAGCCCTGATGTAATAAGTAGTACTAGGGGTAAGATTGGTGATCTGAGAGATAAATATGCCACGGTTCGTGGTGGCCCCCAACGAAACCCGGTTGTCGTCAATCGTGGGGTTGGGAGTAGTGGCCCAACAATGACCATGGTCACGCACTGCATCGCCTAGGTCTAATATATCTCCGGTAGCAGTCAGCGAAGTAGAAGAGGCTATAGTGACTTCTTTGGTAATAAACCTGGTTGTGCGTTGAATATCCAGAGGGGTGCAAGCCCCTATGATAACCGCCAAGAGCAGTCCTAAGCCAAAGTTTTTCATCATTGTACTAAAATTTAAGGCTGAGACCAATGTTGGGTTGATTGAATTGGGCATTGTAGCCAAACCCCAGTTGAGGGTATATTTTTTTGTTGAATAAACTAATGGCGCGTCGTTTTTTCAAATTACGAAAGCCTTGGTAGGCCACCAATACCACATCCAGTGCCCAAATTACAATGGCTGAAGTAATCAAAATCCGGGAAGCCTTGTGATGACTTTCAGCCAAAAAGAAAAAGTGATCCAGTTCAGCGGTATTGTTCGATTCCAGGTACCGGTCGTAGTTGCGTTGGGCACTGAGGCGAAAAAGCAACCCTGTACCGAGTGCTCCCCAGGTCAAAAAAGTAATGGCGCCATATCCATAGCCATCCCGCACTTTGTGATTTCCGGCACCTGGAATGACTAATGATAAAAAAGCGTTGCCGGGGCCACCCAGTTTCTTTTTGTAGGCGTTGACCGATTCAGGGTTTACTTGGGCAACTACCTTGAATTGCAATTTGAGGGTATTGCCTTTTTCGGCCAATTGAGGAGCCTCGGTCATAAAATCCCAGCTGATTTGTTTGGAAATCCCAGGACTTATTTGTGGCCCTATATCCCCGCTGACCACGCGCAAAGGGCCAATAAAATGCTTGCCCAAGTCTACCGAATAATAGAGACTGATAGCATAGGTGAGGTTCCACGCTTTGGTTTCGCTTAAGCGATAAGCTACTTTGATTTTTTCGGTGGTGGGATCTAACTCTGCAGACAAGACGGTTACCTGGGCATTTTGACCATATAGTTGGGCTTGATTTCCAATGTTGAATCCTAAAAAAAGAATGAAGGTAAAAGTAAGTGGCCGTAAAAATTTCTTCATAGGTATACATTTTGGAAAAGGTATGATCATCTGTACCAATACGCAACTAAAATAGGAGTTTGTTTCTGGTTTTACAGATTTTAAATATTTTTTTCAGTAGGTGTCACAAAAACGGAACAGGGTTACGTAAGGGGTGAAAATTACTTATTAAAACTGCTTGGTATTTGCTGGAAGAAGAGGTGTACACAATACAAAATTCCGAGCCTTAACTAGCACACATATGTATTCAAGATCATTGATTGTCATGTTGTTGGTATTGCCCTTGGTGTATGCTTGCAATAAAAAAAAGGAAGAGTTTGATTAAAAACTTTCTGGGATTCAGTTCGTCGAAGTATCCTTTTCTGAAACCAGAGCTGGAGAGAACTTGCCCATTAAAGTCGTGCTGGCGGCCAGCAATGAATGTGGGGAATTTAACCGATTCGAAGAAAACTGGGTCGACGAAAACACCGTAGAGGTCAAAACGTACCTTCGCTACCCCAAAGAAGGGATGTGCCCTCAGGTAATCAAGCGTGTGGAGCAAATCTATAACTTTACTCCCAAAAAAGCTGGAGTTTATATTGTGAAATTCTACGCCGGAGGACCCTATTTGTCAGAACGCATAGTAGTAAGATAAAACAGTAAGATAACCACAGTGCAATTGTTTTCTGGTTCACTTGCCGATGATTGAGGTGCCTTCGCCCTTGATTATTGGTAAGTGAACTTACACTGAGGCAAGGCTTCGGCCAGTGCCTCTTTTTCCAATTCAGTAAATGCATAGGGTTCGATATGCACAAAATGAAACTCCTTGAGCCAAGTCATTTCTTGGAGCCATTCCCAACCGTATAGTTGTAAGCGAGATATTCTATCAGGAGGATCTTTATAACTTTGGCCTTGGTAGGTGAGGGGATAGTCTAAGGAAAAATGGGACAAATCAAGGTATTCAAGCTGTTTCAACTGGGTGATGCCATCCCAGCACCTACAGGCTACTCCCGACAGTACCAGCTTTCGAAGTTGAGTAAGGCGGCCAATGTGGGGGAACTTCCAGACTTCATAATGTGGGGATACGATGAGTTCTCGAAGGCGAGGAAGTAAACTGAAGTTTTCTGGAAACTCAAAATAAGGGGGATACATGGTTTCTCTCCATCCAGTCGTTCCAATCTCTACGCTTTCCAGGCAAGACAACTCGTGAATCCAGTTTGGTAAGGTATCCAGGAAGGTGTTGTCTATGGCAAGTTCCCTCAAACGGGTAAAGCTCTTGAAATAATCGGGGATTTCGATCAAATCGATGTCTTCTAATACGAGGGTTTCCAGATTTGACAAATGGCGCAGTCCCTGCCATTGATAGGGAGCCTCCGCAAGCTGAGGACAATCTTGTAAAGTAAGCATTTTGAGGCCACTCAAGCCAGACATGTCTTGAGGCAAATGCGTGATGTTGTTGCCAATCAAATCTAGCCGAGTCAAAAAGTTAAAGTGCAGCAATATATCAGGAAATGCACGCAAGTGCTCAGTTTCGATAGGGTAGTGGGGAGATAGAATTAGGTTTTCGTCAAAATACATCTCCGCCACCCACTTGATTTGTTCACCCCTGATGGCCACTTCATCCAGGTCTTCATCACCATTAGACAATGCCCATGTTTCCACGAATGTTTTCATTGTATTTTCAAATAGCGGCACTTTGCTAAATTCCTGATACAATTCATTGATAAACGAATCGTACAAGTCGGCACCTTTGGCCAACTCGAGGGCCAACAAACGGTTTTGAGGGTTCAAAGAGAAAAATAAGGCATACAGTTTTTGATTGACCTTCATAGAATTTTAGAGATGGAATGGACGTGGTAGGCAATCGTCTTTGTCATAATATAAATGCCTGTGCTAGCGCAAGCGTCCTCGCTCAATGCTGTCAACTTAGTAGTATG
>CALDJV010000811.1 GCA_937899305.1 uncultured Cytophagaceae bacterium | reverse complement strand
TTTTGGCTTGCAAAAATGCATATTCCGGGTTTTTGGCCATCTCCATCGCAATGGCCACATTGCGCTCATCGGAGGAATGAAACAAATCGAGTAGTTTATCCTGGTGGGGCCTGGGTTCATCCATATCTTACTCTTAAAATAGCTAAGTCAAAGGCTTAAAATTGATTTGTGAAGGGTACACCTTAAAAGGTTCTTTCTTTAGAAGAAGGAATCTCGTATCACTAAATAAAACCTGTAATGACTTGTGATAAGAAAGTTGAACTGCATTTACCTTGATATCAGAAACGTGAAGCGTCAAATCCCTCAATTCAAATAATGTTGGCAACACATACATTTCTCTTGCAGCTTGCAAGCAAAGCACTTTTGCTTTGACTAACTTATTTTTAACAAGAAAATCACTTAGCGTTACTTGCAATACCAATGGAAAATCTCCTTGTTTATTTTGCCAAAACATAAGCGCCTTTGCTTGAGCAATGCCTATATCAGGTTGCTTTGAAAAAATATCTTGCAACAAACGACTACCGCCAAATATAGGCTTATAGGTTTTCTCTAGATAGCGAATTGACTTCCTTCGTGAATAGGTAACGAGCTCTTCGGGACTCATTTTAGGATACTTTTTTTGATCCTCATAATCCGGGTGATTAATACCTGGCATAATATATTTTTGAAAAGCACGTAACCGAGCTTCATCAACGTTTAATGAATAGGTATTAATCAAATGCTGTTCCTCAGTTATTGTATCCTCAACTATTTCTTCTATCTTGTTGGCCAACTCCCCACTCTGATACAATGCCTCTAGTTTGTGAGGAACAATGGTCATCAACCATCCTACATATGTGCTAGTATAAAGCTTTTTCTTCTCAGTCATTTTTTCTTAGAATTGAATAGTACAAAGAAAATTCTGCTTCCAATACATCAAGTACAAGGTTAACATCTTTTACCTCCTGTACATCAATTCTTTGATTCTGGAGCATGAGAAACTATAAATTAATGCCTCTCAAAACCTTTATCTTTTATCAGGTAGTATGAAAATATTGATTTAATGCTTCGGCAATTACTCATATTCATCAAATTGAACCTTACAATTAGATAACCATTGATTCATTTTAATTTGTTGCTTGGTACTAATACGATTACGGTAGATAATCAAGGTTTTCAAGCCTCGGAGATTAACCACACTTGTCGGAAAACGTTTAAGACGATTATTATCTATCTCCAACCTCTCCAGATGAATCAGTTGGCCGATATCCAGAGGGATTTTTTTAATTTTATTAAAAGATAAGTATATAGTTTTCAGATTAATACAATTACATAAGCCTTTAGGAAACCGTTTCAATTGGTTATTTCTTGCAACAAATCCACTCAATTGAGTGAATTTATCAAAACAAATAGAGAGTTGTTTTATTTGATTATTAGAAAAAGCTAAACCCTTAAGTTTTCTTAAACTCTCTAATTCTTTGGGCAAAGACATTAGTTCATTATAACTAACATCCAGCTCTAATAAACTACTCAACTGACCCATGCTAAACGGAATTTTCTTTAGTCGGTTATTTGCCAACAACAACATTTCTATTCTTGGTAATTGTCCAATTTCAGGGGGTAGATCATATATTTGATTGTTCTCTAAATTAAGTTCTTGTAAATTAGCTAAACACCCAATAGAAGAGGGTAAGTTGGTCAATTGATTCCCTTTAAGGTCAAGTAATTTCAGCGAACTTAGTTGACCAATTGCAGGAGGTATTTCCCGCAGCTTAGCTTCCCTTACATTCAATAATTGTAATTTTCTTAATTGGCCAATTGAAGAAGGTAATATTTCTAAATTCTTACAATTAATGGTGAGTTTTTCCAAGTTCTTTAATTCCCCAATTTCAAGAGGTAACTCTCTGATTTGCTCATTTATAATCCACAACTCCTTTATATCAGTAAAATATTTTATCCCAGACAGGAAAGGATCATTTAATACCAGAGAGAGCTTTTGTAATTTTTTTAACCTTTTCACTTCTTGCGGAATTGGCCCAACTACTTCTCTCCCTAATAGTAAGTCACTGTTATTTAGTTTTATGATATGTGGCGCTTCCAACTTGTGGCAAGTAGCGTCATAAAAAAATTGATACAATTTAAGGTAATCGGGTATAAGCTGCTGTAGATTAACATCATCCAGATTTTTCAATATTTCCAAAGCTACTAATACATTGCGCTCATCAGAAGAGTAAAACAATTCTAAAAATGCACCTTGTTCTTTCATTATATTTTAGTCTATCTTTTTGTCTGCTTGAACATCAATTTCATGTAAACCTAATTTCTTGATCATTTTACCTAAAATGTCTTTTGTGCTCTCCCTAGAAGTTTCAGTTTCAAATAAAAAATCCAGATTAATTTTTTCTTTATCAATTATATCACTTAGAGGTAAACGTTGCCTACGTTCTGCCTCAGAAGTAAATAATCGCCACTGTACATCCCGAGATTCAACTTCTCCAATTAACAATTGATATAATTCACTCATGCCTAATTCACCAAACTCCTTATACTCTTTCCAAATATATGCGTATTTAGGATCATCTTCATAAAAAGAAAAATCGTAAATATTCTCCCCCAAAGCGCGCCACCCCCCATCTCTATATTTTTGCCATAATGTAATAAATTTATCATCTTTGGTAGCTAATATCTTTGTATCAATTTTTGGAATAATCTCCTTATTAAGTTTTTCATTAACTAGTTTTTGGCCGCGAGTAATATGAGCATCATGCCTCCTATCAGCTATACTTAAATACAAGTCAACACCTTTAAAATAGTCACCACTTCCTCCATTTGCAAACCCTTCATAACCTTGAATCAAATGCTCTATTTCGTGCAATATCAAGCTTCTAAATTTATCCTCTACCGTCTTGGGGTAACCAGGTATGTAATCGACGGTAGGAATCAAATCCATACTCAAGGATATACTCAGATTTTCAAAACTAGCTGAAGCCCCTCCGTTATCTTGGAAATAAACCCTTACTTTTTTCAAAAAAGGGTACCGTTTGAAAAGCTCAGGATGATTGAGTACCTTTTGTAGCGGAATAATCGGTATTTTGGGGTTTGTCTCTGCCTGTCGGTTTGTGTTGACTTTCTTTCCCTTTTTCTCTGCTTTTATTCTTTGTTGCTCTTCTTTCTTTGCTTTTTTCGCTTCTTTTGCCCGGTACCTGGTTATTTTTTTGGTGTATGATTTATTCAAAGTATCATAATCCAGCGTAGACTTGGAATCATCTATTTCAAACCTCCAGGCCCCTTCTTTGCCCCGGTACCATCCGGTTTCCTGCCATATTTCCTCCTGGGTAAATTGCCCCCCACTCCACATTCTAATTGCTTGTTTCAAGGCTTTGCGATCGGCTCCCTTGGCTTTGAACCCTCCGTAGGTAAACTTCTTTACCTCCTCGGGTTTCTTTTGACTTTGATCTACCGGAGGGCTCTCCAACCAATTGGTAAACTCCTCTAAGTAATCAAACTTTTTCAGCGCTTTGGCATCCAGTTGGTTGATCTTGATAAAGTCCGCCATAAACCCATCCATTGCCTTTTTCATTTGTCCGGCCTCGCTCACAAAGCCCAAGCCCCGGATGCCGTTTTTGAGTTGTTCGGACAACTTTTTAAGAAACCGCTTGAACTTTTGCATCAGGGTCACCGCCTCGGCTTTGGCCACGGCCAGCTCGCTGGCAATTTCCCGTTTTACGTATTGGTGGGCAATGTAGTCCACCGCAATTTCTTCCAGCAAGTCGGCATCAAAACCCGCGTGGCCCATTTTGGCACTGGCCATATGGATCGCCTTCAGGAACACCTCTTTCTGGCCTTCCGACAAATCATCCACAAAAGCGTGGGCCCCTTCGTGGGTCAGCACAATGTTGGCCTTTACCTGGCTGGGCACGTCTTGGGCCATCACCAGGGACTGCAATACCCGAATAAAACGCTTGCCCTCCTGGTTGCGAATAAATACCCCCAGTCGTTGCGCTTCTTCAGTCTTGAACTTCTTTTTGATCCCCTGGTTGGTTGTGGGTGGGTCGGTTACTTTTACTGTGGTAGGGTCCGGCTTCACTTCACTGGCCCCATTGGTCGTCTTTGCGATATTTTCGTTTTGCGCGGCCACCGCTGCTTTGGCGGCATCGAGGGCGGCCAGGGCCTGCTTTTTGGCCTGCTCTAGTTGCGCTTGGTGTTGGGCCAAGTCAGTGGAGTTGGTTCCGGTCGCCTCCAGATCACTCAACGAGAGGGCCTGCACCTGGTTGCGGTATTGGCTCAGTTGTCCGGCATTGAAGGCCGCCGAAAACAAGGCCGAGGTAATGGCGGTCACCAGCAAGCGGTTCCCAGCTTCTTTGAGGGTAAAGCCAAAGGTAGCCTGGCAGGTGGCTTTGAAATTGTAATTGGTTTGCACCATTTGTTGGGCAAAATTTCCCGCATATTCGGCGGCAGTTTCGGCGGTCATCCCGGCCATTACCCGCAGGCCAAAAGCAAAGAAAGGCCCCAGGCGGTCGCCCAGCCGGGCCACTACCCGGTCGTTGATCAAAGTACCTACGTAGCCTTCAGCGGCCCCTCCCACTGGGCTTTGCCCAGCCAGGCCAAACGACACCCCGCCCCGTACCATGGCAGCAAAACGGGTATAGGCCTGGGCGCCCCGTTCGGCCCCCATAAAGTACTTCAGGGTATTTTCTACTGCGGTGGCCGCCTGGCGGATTCGGCCTACATTGGCCAACCCTTCCGTCAGCACCGAGGTCACCGCAATTTCCAGCATCACCGGGATGCTTTGCCCAATCGCGCTGCCAATTTGATTCGCCAAACTGGCCCGGGCATCCTTGATTTGTTCTTGAGTCAAGGGGATTTGGGCCTGGTGCATATTCATGACAAAGGCATTGACCAAGTCTTGGGGGCGGGTAATCTCAATGCCCAAGGTGGCCTCTCCCAACTTCTCTATGATGGTGGCGGTCAACTCCTGGGCCCCTTGCCACAGCTGGCCCGCCACGGTTTGCTTCACCTCCAGCTTGGTCACATCCTCGTTGTAGAGGTAGGCCCGGGCCAGGGCCTGCAGCTCCTGGAGGGCTTCGTCGTAGTTGGCCATTACTGCGCGGGCTTCCAGTACCCGGGCCCGAGGCCCCCCACTGGCCCCCAGCGCGGCCATTTCCCGGGTAGAGCGTTCGTCTTTTCTAATCACAAAGTGTTGTTGGTCGGCCATGCTCAGGGCGTGGGTGGCCCGTAGCTCCCGATCGAGGTAGCGAAATACCAGGTATTTTTCAAAAAAGACTTCCGAAAGCTGGCCTTCAAAGGTAGGGCCCGATGAAGCCCGAGTACCAGTAGCCCTGGCTTTTGGTCTGGATTTGGCCCTCGATTTGGGTTGCTCCTGGGCTACTCGTTGCCCAGTTTGGGGGTTGTACAAACGGGGCAAGGGCAGCTCTCCATAGGTAAGGGAAAGTTGTCGCAAAATCATTGCAGCCCGCCGGGTTTGCTCCCTGGTCTTGGGCTTCGTTGCTTTCAAGGCCTCGTATTCTTCTATCAGGTTTCGCATTTTGCCAAACGACGACAACACCCCCGGCGTATACCCGCTCCCAAAGCCGTGCGCCATGTGGGTGCGGGTGTAGTGGCCCGCTTCCCGTTTCAGTTCGGTGTGGAGGCGTTGGGGTGTCCAGCGGCTTTTGCCTTCAGCGACTCGTTTTTGGTTGAGGGCCGCTCCCCTGGTTTTTTCTTCGCGGCGGGCCACTTGGCGCTTGTCTTCAGCTATCCGTTGGTTCACCGCCTGGGCCAATAACCGGGCATCGGTTTGGGGGTATTTTT
>CALDJV010000810.1 GCA_937899305.1 uncultured Cytophagaceae bacterium | reverse complement strand
GGTTTGTTCTACTTCATTATCTTTTAAACTTAGTTCCCTCAGGTGCTTCACCTTGCCCAAAATAGCAGGTATATTTTTTAGTTGATTGTTTTCTAAATCTATGACCTCAAGCTTGGTCAATCCTTCCAAATTCAACGATATTTTATTGATCCTATTACTAAACACATACAATACCTTCAGGTTGGTAAGTTGCGTTATTTCCTTGGGCAACTCTGTAAATCGGTTACCACCTATGTTGAGTACTTCCAGTTTCTTGAGGTTCGCAATACTTGCTGGTAGCTTTGAAAGCCGATTGAATGACAAATTCAATGATTTAAGATTAGTCAGTGTTCCTATCTCTTTTGGCAATTCAGATAAAGATGCTCTGGTAAGGTCTAACTCAGTGATGGACTTGGGTGTTTTCAAGGCCTGTTGCAACGACATTCTTTCTGGTTCTTCAATATCCATATTTACCTCAATCATAGGATAAGGCAATAGGTAATTTTGCCCTTGGACCTGGCCAAGTAAGATCAGGTTTAGCATACCCAATACTAAGATTTTTCGTATCATCATCACTTTTTGTTTAATTTCATAAAAAAAGCTTCATATACAACAAATTGTACATGAAGCCTGTCATTATCTTCATTTTTACGCCTTAATTACTCAAACCTTCTTTTGATAACTTCCAGAAACTTTCCTGCCACATCATCTTCAAAGTTCCAATCAAACTGTACCGCATATTCGCTATTTACCAGCATTCGAGCCTCATCGTAAGTGTTGCACATTTCTACTCGGTCTATGGCTTCGTTAAAGGCCATACTGTTGCCCTTGAACAACTGATTGATGAATAAAAACTTTTGATTGAGCGGAATGGCTGCGCGCAGGTTTTCTACTTTGGCATTTTTAAATTCCTCTACCAATGGGGTATTCTCTTTGCGATTACGCTCCCTTTCGTTCAAGGTGTTGCGTTCGTCTATGGCCGCGTCCAGAGCAGTATCGGTCAAGCTAGGCGAGCCGTACCCTAGGTTACTGCCGTTTTCGAAACGATCGGGTTGGAAATTCACTGGAGCTTCGTTTGATACTGGAGTGGCTACAATTTTCTCTTCTGAAAACAATTCCTCGGTATCTAATGGCAATAGATCAGAAAAACTCTTCAAACGCCAATCCATGGGCTCTACATGCTCTTTTTGCTGTTGAAATACTTCGTCAAAGGTAGCAATGGCATCGGCCGGGAATAGTTCTGAAATCCCCATCCCTTCGACCCGAGCGATGAATGCCTGAATCAAAAATTTATTGAACTGAATGTAACGGGCTACTTCCTTCAGTCTTTTTACCGAAATACGGGCATTGATTGGTTTTTTAAACTCAGTAATAAAATAGTGGTGAGGGTCTAGCGCCAGCATCAATGCATCCTTGGTGGCCTCGTATACCAACACATAAAAATCGTCTTTGCGAATGGAAATGTGCTGGGATAATATGTTCATAAAATTGTTCAGCGCTTTTTGTACCTCCGGATGACTGTAGTCAAAATATGGATTACGCAGTTTTTGAGTCTCTTCCTGCCACTTTTCAAACAAGAGTTTGATAACCAACAGATTTACCTGTTTTATATCACAAAATTTAAGAATTTCTTCTCCTTCAATCACCTGATGATCAATAAAAAAGTAGTCCGAAAGTTTTTGAGCAAACGAACGACTGTATTGCATCAGTACTGATTGATTTACAGGTTTTGATTGGTGTTCCATAGTTTGAAATTTTTAGCGTGCCCCAAGGCAGTTTTGTTTCTTGATATTATACAAAGAAACTTGATATCCAAAAACATTCATTTTACTTGTCAGTTTTTAAACTAAAAACCGCATGTTTGTAACAGAATATGCTAATTACCAGAATTTTATACTCTCAAACATGCCGAAAATAATCATAAAAAATATAAATAACCAAGAAGTTGACATTTATGATACAAATAAATCGGTTCTACAACATTTTGGCGAAGCGCATATCGACTGGATGCAAGCCTGTGGAGGCAAAGGACGCTGTGTTACTTGTACAATGGTGGTACACGAAGGGCTAGAAAACCTAAGCCCAATGAGTACTGCTGAACAAAAATTCCAAAAAATGGAAAGATTACAATCTAATGAACGACTCGCCTGTCAATGTAGCCTCCAGGGGGATATTCTCATTAGTATCCCTCAAAAATATAAATTGCCACACATAAATTACTCAGATAATTGAGTTAGACTTGCTAGTTTACTTTTATTTTTTTAAACTTGGCTACTAATTAAAGCATGTCTTGTGAAACAAAATATATTTATTTTTGGAAATTTTTGGTTCACATTTTGAATATCATTTTTTGCACAACATGCAATGAACTTACTTAGTGTTATAGGGTAAGCCTACAAAATTTGTTTTACCTTGTAACCATTACAAGTTCCAAAACCACGAAATATTGCTTATTTGCAAAACAAATTTATTCAATCCAAAGGCAACTTTGCTGAATAAATGCATTTGGGTTAGGTTATAAATAATTGTCAACTTTTATTTGCATCCCCCATAATTTGCATAAAACTTGTAAATATTTTGTAGATTTGTTTGTGTTTAGTTTTTAAAAAACATCATATCATCTTAATTTGAACAAAAAATGCTTGATGTATATCAATACTTCAAAAAAATGCGAGATGAGAGCATTATACTCTATTTCAAAGGAGAAATAACTAATAATTTGCTTACCTCCATTTTACAGTTGATAGATGATAAGTTAGAACGAAAAAGCGAAGCTATTAAAACTAAAAGAAAGGTGTTTAGTATTCTTTTAGAATGTCTTCAAAATGTTTACAACTATTATCAAGAGAAAGAATTTGACAACGAACGCTATCATTCGGCGATTCTGATGATCAAAAAAACTGATAATGCGTACCATATAGTAACGGGTAATTACATGGCCAATACTGAGGTAGCAGTATTACAAAATAAGTTGGACAAAGTAAATTCGTTGTCACCCGTAGAGCTCAAAGCGTTCTATAAAGAAGTGTTAAACGAAGAAGAATTTACCGGAAGTGGTGGTGCAGGTCTTGGGATTATCGATATGGCTCGAAAATCAGGACAAAAGATTGATTACAGCTTTGATGCTGTAAGTGATAACCATTGTTTCTACAGTTTACAAGTAAAAGTATTAGCATAAATCTGATTTCATTTTAGATAAATGGAAAACATTGTTCTAGACGGGACTGGTCGAACCCCATACGTTTCATTTGATTCCCAGGCAGGTAAATTAGAGATCTCAGGAAGATCTATTCCTGAAAACTCAATTACTTTTTACAAGCCTTTATTCGACTGGGTTGACAACTATGTTCAAAGTCCTAAAGATAACACCACTGTAATCTTTAATTTGGAGTACTTCAACACGAGTTCTTCCAAATGTATTTTGGATTTGTTGCGAAAACTTGAGACATTAAAAGATACAAACAATGCTACTGAAATAAAGTGGTATTTCGATGAAGGAGATGAGGATATGGAAGAGTCTGGAAACGATTTCAAATCATTAATAAATCTCGACATTGAATTAGTCATGAAGTAGCATAAGCACTAGTTTTGGACAGGGAAAATATTCAACATGGCTAATTCCTCTAATGTTTTTACAAGAGAATTAAAAGCACTTAATCAAGCAAAAGAAATCCTTGAAAAAACTGGCGAATCTGATTCTGTCTCGCGGCAGGATTTTGAAGAGTTGTGTAAACACTACGAAAGCCTGCTGGGAGACACCAGAGTGATTACTAACATCAGTGATCGCTTACAAAATAAGCTCAATCGGGCCAATGATACCTTATCTGAGCGCTCCGAAGAAGTGAAGAAATTCAATACTCAACTTAATGAGCAAAATCTCCTCCTTCAGAACACCATTGACGAACTCACCAAAACCCGTTTGAGTCGACGGGCCGCCACGATTACCATCATTGCAGCAATGCTGCTTTTTATTTTATCAGAAGGCTTACTCGAACCCTTCATAGAAGCCCAAGCCCAAAAATCAGAACTTCCTCCTACTTATGTCAGCTGGATTAGTTTTGGGTTCAAAGGGTTGATCGCTCTACTACTCAAACCAATAGAATACCTCATAGATCGTTACCTACAGCGTGAAGCCATTCGCAACCAGGAACAACAAGAAATTTCTCGAGAAATTCAGAACACCACTCCTACTGCCAAGTAAATTTACTTGGCAGTTTTTTATTTTATTCTCGCTATATCTTTTATTTCCCTCTTCTTTTTTTTAACCTTCTTCTATTGATAATAAAGCGCTTAGAATCGAGAGCATCTTTGATATTGATAAACTCAATCCTGGACCTATTTCTGTACCTTGCAAATAGGTGATTGTCAAATAAACAAATGCTTTGTTACCACTCAAACCCTACCTTTACACCATGAGGGTTTTATTTTGCTACTCCTCCAAATACACATCTAACAATCCACCAGGCAAGGTTACCTGAATGATTTTCTGAGCATGGTCAATCGTTTGAATGATTTGGTCTTTGATGTAGGGGATGAGCACTTCTTTGCCCTGATGTTCTACCCCAATCAAATCTTGGTTGGTAGAATCATAAAGTTGCACCACTGGGCCAACCTCTCCTAACTCGGTATCTACTACTTGGTACCCCAATATTTCGTGAAAATAGTACTCCTCACTGTCGGTTTCGGGCAAGATGTCAGTAGGCAACATGAGCTTGTGGCCTACCAAGGTTTTGGCCGCATCTACATCTTCGATTTCTTCAAACTTAAGACGCACATAGCCTTGTACAAAACGAATGTTCTCGACAAAGTATGGTACCAATTGCTGGCTTTTATTTACCAAAAAAACCGACTCCAGTTCCTGATATTCCTCAGGATTGTCCACATCAAATACCGCGTGTACTTCTCCCTTGATCCCATAGGTTTTGGCAATGTAGCCTACTTCATAACAATCATCAAAATTCATAGTAGATATTGTTTCTTATAATATGCTTGGTAAAACTTGATATAAAAAAACCTTTGCTTTTAGATGTAAAAGCAAAGGTTAAGAATGAACAAGTAATTTTTCTGAAAAATTTGCAAGTGTTTATTCTGCGTTTTCGGCCTCACTGGTTTCAGCAGCAGCTTCTGCATCACCTCCGGCTTCGCCTTCAGCATCAGCACTTTCTGCTTCAGCTGCTTTGGCCGCTTCTTCTTGTTTTTTCTTAAGTGCTTCGGCACGTTTTGCATTTACTTGAGCTTCTGCATCAAGACGCGCTTTCTTAGCAGCTTCTTTGTCAGAAGACAATTTATCCATACGTGCAGTTACTTTTGCATCTTTGGTAGACTTCCACGCCTCAAATTTTTGAGTAGCTTGGTCTTCAGTAATGGCTCCTTTTCTTACCCCAATCTCGAGGTGCTTGCGAAACATTACGCCACGATAAGAAAGCATTGCGCGAACTGTATCAGTAGGTTGTGCCCCGTCCAATACCCATTTCAACGCTCTTTCTTCGTCTAATACAATAGTAGCAGGAACTGTATGTGGATTGTAAGTTCCAATTTTTTCGATGAAGCGACCATCACGTGGTGCCTTTTGGTCGGCTACTACTACATCGTACAAGGGCTTCTTTTTACGCCCTCTTCTTGCTAATCTGATTCTTACCATATGTAAAAAAATAAATTACCGTGAGTGATAGAACACGTCTATCTATTGGTTTTGGGCTGCAAAGATACTATATTTTTTCAAGATATGCCGTTTCGAATTTAAAACTTTTTGTTAGTTGGGGGTTCGTAGTCAGTAGTTTTCTTTAGTCCATAGTCCACGGTCGATGGTCCATAGTTTTTTTAGTTGATAGTTAG
>CALDJV010000809.1 GCA_937899305.1 uncultured Cytophagaceae bacterium | reverse complement strand
CATTACTCAAGTTCTTAACGCTGACAGACTAAATACCGAGTCTAGCTGACGCATTTACAACTGCATTTCTTGTGAAATTTCCAAAGAAAATCACTGCGAAAGGTCAGTGAAGTAACAATACTCTACAGTGATTTTAGTCAACACTAGTTGCTCATGATCAGTCAGCTATGAATTTAAAAACAAAAGGAGTATACAGTTTAACATCATTTATTGGCTTCTAGTGATTCATAGGGCGTATATACACGCGAGTCGGCTATGGACTATGGACTGAATACAGTGGACTATTAGAGTGATGAACCTTTATTTTAATACCATGATAAGACCATACACCCCCAACGATCGTGAAGCAATCCTGCAAATATTCAATCAAAATGTACCTGACTTTTTTGCTCCTTCGGAATTGAAAGATCTCATTCATTATTTGGACCATGAGTTGGAAGATTACTTTGTGTACGAAGAAGATGGGGCGCTGTTGGGCGCAGGAGGCATCAACTACTTTCCAGAGGAACGTAAAGCCTACATCAGTTGGGATTTTGTGGCAGACGCAGCAAAAGGACGCGGCATTGGTAGTCAGTTGGTAACCCATAGATTACAACACATTCAAGACAACCCCACCATTCAGCAAATCATCGTACGTACTTCTCAGTTGGCGTATCGGTTTTATGAAAAATGTGGGTTTACGCTAAAAGAGACCCAAAAGAATTATTGGGCAGAAGGGTTTGATTTGTATTATATGGAATTTTTATTTAGTCCACAGTCGATGGTCCATAGTCCATAGTTTTTTTAGTTGATAGTTTTCTTTAGTCCATAGCCTAAACCGGTTTGCCTGTTCCCCCTTAAACTACCAATTTTAAACCCTGCGTTAAGCGTTTTGTAATTTACTTATAATCAGTGATTTATCAATTTGGTAGTTAGAAGTCCACGGTCGATGGTCCATAGTGGCGCAAAGCGGAATAATTAGCTTTGCTGAACTCGGTTTAATTGTTATCATATTTGCGAAAATAAGAAAACAATAATCGCTTTGCGTAACCCAAAGTCCTGAACGAAGCCGAAGGCGAAACAATACAACAGCTAGTACCTAAGCAAATTTCCCAAAAGGCCTTTCTTGAAAAAACGATCTTGTTTTTTAGGAAAACGCATCTTGTTCTGATCATCAACATAATACATCAACTTGTTCTTTTTGAGGTTATGGTCATAATACCCTTCTGGAGTAAATACCACATACTCACTTTTGCCAGACAGACCAATTATAATGGTGGCCATGAGTTTTAAATTGCTTGCATTGTATATTCTGGTTTTCCCATCCCAAGAACTGGCCATGATCTTCTTTCCATCAGGTGAATAAGCTACTCGTGAAATATGTCTTTTAGGGAGGTTAATTACATCCGAAACCCGCCAATTTCGGGTATCCCAAACCAGTATTTTTCCATTGGAAAGTCCAGCCAAAAGCTTTTTACCATCTGGTGAGTAATCAAATGAATTGACTGGGCTTTTGAGCTTAAAGGATCGAATGACCGTTCTTTTTTTGATATCCCATATTTTCATTTTTGAGCGGTTGTTACCCGTAACAATGCGTAGCTCAGTAGGACTTACCGCAACCGCCCTCAAAGGGACATAGTCGTTGGAGTAGACCAACCGACCGTCGTCAGCCACACTCCAAAAGATAGCCGTTTGATCGGTTGATCCTGTTACTACCCATTTGTCATCGGTAGTAAAAACGGCATCAATGACCGGAAATCGATGGGCCTCCAGGGTTTTAAAAACTTTTTTGGTTTTGGTATCCCAAATTTTCGCGGTATTGTCGGCAGAAGCAGTAATGAATTGATGCCCCTTAAAAGCAGTGTGGAGGCCAGTAATGTACCTGGTGTGGGCTTGTATCGTATTTGTTTTACGGGCTTTTTGCGCATTGATCTTCCAAACCTCGAGAGAACCATTATAAAATCCAGCGATGAGCTCTTGGTTATTGCCCGCAATGGCACAAACCTCCGCTTTTTTATCGTTAAACGTAATGGGTGCGCTGATGAGGTCACTATACAAATGAGTGGCAGTTACCTTCAGAAATGATCCTTTTTTACCCGTGTGGGAGGCAATGACTACATGGCGGCCATTCTTTGAAAAGTTTGCGTAGGTACACTTCTCACGAAAACCGGGGATAAGGGTGATTCGTTCTCCGTTGGTTTTCCAAATACTAATATCGTAACTGTTGTTACCTATCGCGATCATTTTCTGATCTCGTGACAGGGCCAAAGATGAAATATTGCCTGCTTGTTTGGATATGATTTGTGCTGCCTGACAATTATTGAGGCCTATCAAGTTGACTTGGTCACCCTGGGAGTAAATGATATTTTCATCTCGAAAAGCAAGCAGGTTATCTGACAAGCTTTTTACTTTACAAACCTGAGCGATGGTCCTTTCTCTGATATTCCAAAACTTTATTTCTTCATTGTAATTTTTAGACACAACAAAGTCGTTATTTCCCAAGAAGTGGGCACTTCTTATCCAATGGGTATCCTTTGGAAACAACGCCACCGTTTCACCAGTGTCTATGTCCCAAATGCGCATTGTTTTATCAGCGGAGGCAGTTAGTAGGAGTTGCCCATCGGCCGAAAAATCAACTGATTTCACATCTCCTTGATGTCCGACAAATGTTTGGAGCAATTGGCCCGATTGCGCGTTCCAAAGTTTGAGTTTTTTATCATATGATACACTGGCAATGAGTGCGCCATCAGGAGAAAAAGCCAGCCCATTGATTGCTTTGTCATGGGCTTCAATGTCCCACAGTTTCTTTTTGGTCTGTACATCCCATAGTCTCATCCTTTTGTCAAAGGAGCAAGTGGCGATGGCCTTCCCATTTGGCGAAAACGTGGCCGTGGTCACCATGTTGGCATGTCGCTCGAGTTCGGCCAACAAGTACCCTGAACTTACCTCCCACAATTTTACTACTCCTGAAGTAGCACCACTGATTAGTAATTTGCCATTAGGAGAAAAATTTAGACTGGAAATAGGGGCATTGTGGCCAATATTAATGACCAACTGTGACGGCTGGGCAAAGGCAAAGTGAGCAAATGCAATATAATAAATGAAGGCTGTAAATAGTTTGATCAATGAGGTATTTTGGAATTTCATAGAAACCATTTTTTAGTTGAGATACCAAAAATAAGTTTTTAAAAAACAAACATCGAATGGAGTTAAGGCAAATTAAAATAATAACTTGAACATTTTGGAGCGACATTTTCGTCCGTATATTTCGTTATTTTTATTGCCCATAGCGAGCTATGAGCGCAAAAAATAGCCTCATCTACGAACAAACCTGTTCACTCTAAATGCACCGCTATTTATTTGAATCTGCCTAAGTAAAATGGAAGAAATAAAAAAGCAGCCCGGTTTTCAGGCTGCTTTTTATCAAAATACTTTTACTGTATCGAACTGATCATTTCTCGGGTTTACGCAAACCTCTGATTTTTTTCATATACAGCGATAAGTCTTGTTTGATTTCGGGAGCCAGGAAGTAAAGTCCCAATACATTAGGGAAACACATGGCAAAAATCATGGCATCACCAAAACCAAATACACTTTTGGCGCTAATGGCGGATCCCACGACTACAAAGGTGCAGAACAACACTTTATAGCTAATGTCAGCCGCTTTGCTTTCGCCAAATAAGTAAGCCCAGGCTTTGGTACCATAATAAGACCAAGAAAGCATGGTAGAAAGGGCAAACAAAATAACCGCAATAGATAGTACAGTAGGGAAAAAGCTCACCACCGAACCAAAAGCACGTGAAGTAAGTTCAATGGCTTCGGCGTCATTAGAAGCAGGAGTGAGATAAGATCCAGTGATAATGATGACCAAGGCGGTCATGGTACAAATTACTACAGTATCAATGAATGGTTCCAACAAAGCAACCATCCCTTCACTGACGGGTTCATCGGTCTTGGCGGCCGAGTGGGCAATAGAAGCTGATCCAATCCCCGCTTCATTGGAAAAAGCGGCCCGTTTGAATCCCATAATCAAAACCCCGATAAATCCACCATAAGCGGCTTCGGCATTAAAAGCACCCTCAAAAATAGCAGTAAAAGCATCACCAATTTTTGAAATATTTCCAAAAATGACAAACAGCGCAGCGGCTACATAAATTCCTACCATAAAGGGCACTACCTTGTCAGTTACCTTGGCAATGCTCTTGATCCCTCCAATGATAATGATGGCGACTATAACGGCCATAAACAAGCCAAAAATCCATCCTTGGTCGTATAAAAAGCTTTCTTTTCCTCCAGTAACCCCAATCAATTGTTGAGTGGCTTGATTGATCTGTACCATGTTTCCGCCCCCAAAAGAACCACCAATGCAAAATACCGCAAACAGGGCCGCCAATACTTTTCCGAATTGTTTTTTACCTTGAATGGCCAAGCCTTTACTGAGGTAGTACATAGGGCCTCCCGATACAGAGCCATCCGCGTGTTTATCTCTATACTTGACTCCCAGGGTACACTCTACAAACTTGGAGGACATGCCCAAAAGTCCCGCTGAAATCATCCAAAAAGTAGCTCCTGGACCACCAAGCGAAATGGCTAAAGCAACTCCACCAATATTACCTACTCCTACGGTACCCGAAAGGGCCGCAGTAAGGGCCTGGAAATGGGATACTTCTCCAGTATCGTTGGGATCATCGTATTTTCCTCTTACTACCGCAATGGCATGACCAAAACCACGGAAATTGACAAAGCCCATGTAAATCGTAAAAATAATGGCTCCCAAAATGAGCCAAATAAGCACAAATGGAACCCCTTTGCCAATAGGTACTTCAAAAAATATGGCCTTACTGATTCCATTGAGTATATCATCCATTACTGTAGTTTCGGGTTTGGCTGCTTTGCCTTGGGCCAGGGCCTGGGTAATGGTTAAAAATAAAATTCCTAGGAACGTAAAAATTTTCTTCATAAGCATACGTCTTCTATTCTTCATATGAGTGTACAACTCCTACAATATATGTTTTGGGGTAAGCACATTTTAAGTCATTGTGACTTTTTCAAAACTTAAAGATGAGAAGATCTGGCAAAAAAAGAATAACTTCTTTCGTAAAATGCTATTTCAAAGCGTAAAAACCTCGATTTTCACCCTACATTTGACCCAAACTAGATTCAAATTCACCAAAAGATAGATACCATGCTAGACAAAATCATAGAAGAACAACAGTATCAAAATCAAGATTTTACTCAGCAACCCTTGCCCACGGCCGAATACGACAACTGTGTTTTTAGTAATTGTACCTTTGCCAACTCCGATTTGAGCAATTGTTCATTTTTAGAGTGTCAGTTTGAGCAATGCAACCTAAGCAATGCTATGTTGGCCAAAACGGCTTTTAAAACGGTGGATTTTAAACAATGCAAGATGATGGGGTTATCGTTTCCTGATTGCAACAATTTTTTGTTGGAGATGGATTTTGAAGAGTGTCAACTCGATTTTTCTTCGTTTTACCAACTCAACCTCAAAAAAACGATGTTCAAAAATTGTAGCCTCCAAGAAGTTGATTTTACCGAAACCAATCTCAACGAATCTGTGTTAGCCAATTGCAACGTCAAAAGAGCTACATTTCATTTTACCAATTTAGAAAAGGCCGATTTGAGAACTGCAGTCCATTACACGATTGATCCCGAAAGTAATTCACTCAAAAAAGCCCGATTTGCTTTGCAAGGGTTACCCGGTTTGCTGGAAAAATTCGAAAATATACATAACTTTTTAGGTATATCCTGGAAAAAAATCGGCATAGTTCTTTGAAAT
>CALDJV010000808.1 GCA_937899305.1 uncultured Cytophagaceae bacterium | reverse complement strand
AACATATTGGAAGCTGAAATAATCTTTTGTCCGTTTAGTTTTACCTCCGCGTAAGTATCCAATCCCTCAAACACAATCTCAATATGATCGGGGGCAAGCTGAGCCTGGTTTACGGTAAAGTGAGTGCGATATTTCCAATCTTTTTGCCCAATCCACTGGAGCTTTTGTTCATTGTTTTCCCAAAATGGATCTTCAATCAACTTATTGGCGAGTAAGTCAGTATGCACCACGCCCGGTACCGTAGCCGGGTACCATTGTTTGCTTCCGGTTTGTTGAAACTCCCAAGAACCATTGAGCTCGATAGCAGGAGATAGGGAAGGCGTTTTTTGGGTACAACTATAAAAGAAAATAAGCAAGGTAATGAGTATGGTTGGGTGTTTCATTTTGGATCGATTTAAAAACTACAATTACGGATATTTTGAATAATCTTGTTCTATTGTTGCATTGTTCCGCCTGCGGCTCATTGTTAAATGGTTGCGCAAAGCGACGAAAAACTATGGACTTTTAAACTAAAAACTACTAACTCCTGACTACGAACTCCCAACTAAAGAAAACTGTGGACTATGGACCGTCGACTGTGGACTAAAAAAACTATGGACTATGAACCATCGACTATGGACTTTTAAACTAAAAACTACTAACTCCTGACTACGAACTCCCAACTAAAGAAAAAACTACGGATCCACTACCGATGACAACCCACTTCTGCCTAGAGAGTTAAAAGCCTTGAGGACTACCTTCCCTTTGACAACTATTGGAGCAGTATACAAAGGGCTGGTTTTGGTAGGAGCTTTGCCATCGGTAGCGTAGCGAATTTGCAACCCCGGTAAACTTACATTTGCCCGAAGAGTATCGTTACGGACGACGGTTCCCGGAGCAGGAATTCGGTAATGGACTTGGTCAAAAAAGTGATCCATTCTGGGTAATTCTCGTTGCCCTAAGCGATTGGCAAATTCATTCCAGGCTTGGTTATAGTATTTTTGGTTGGTAGTCCAATCAGGAAGTGGAGCCCAGGCACGTTCGGCCAATGCAATGAGGCGAGGAAACAACATGCGCTCGAGCCGTTGCGGTGTTTTAATGGTTTCGCTCCAAAGTTGCCCTTGAATTCCCAAGATATTGCCTCGACCAATGTCAGTCAATTGAGTGAAACCAGCCATTTTATCGGCTGGAATTGGGTTGCCATTGAGGTCATCAGGCAGGCTGCGGTACCAGTTCAAAGGTTGAAAAAGATAAGGCGTTTCGTCATTGACAAAACCACCCCAATAAAAACCTGGCTCATCAGGATTTTTGTTGTAAGCCAAGTCAAAATACAAATGGGTTACATTGCTGAGCACCACTTGGTATCCCGCATTGGCCAATTGATAACCCACCGATTCACCTCCCCAACCATACACACTGTTCCATACATAAGGTCGTACATTTTTACCTTTCAAAGTGCGATTCACTACTTTTTTAGGATGAGTTTGCCCAGGAGCGGTTTCCAAAGTAAGCCCGACTTCTTCCCAACCAGCGGTTTTAAGCCCCTTCTTGGAAAGCATTTGGACGAACCGATTCAAGAAATAATCTTTGATTCCGGCCACGTTTCCTTGTTTGTGATTTTGACCGAAGCTTTTGCCTTCTTTAGCCATCCAGGCTTCACAAAGTGGTGATTTTTCCCAAACTCCTCGAGGTACTTCATCGCCCCCAGTGTGAATAGTCGTGAGGAGGGCGCCTGCCTCTTGGTACATGTGTTGAATCTCGGTAATTACTTTTTCCAAAAAACGATAACTACTTGACCTACAAGGGCAAATCACGTTGTCGTTAAAGTTTTGCACTGAACGATACTTTGAGCGGTCGGCCGGATCATGCAATACATATTCGTTGGCTTTAGCCTCATTTTTTTGAGCCAAATATTTTTGTTGACGGGCCTTCATAGCAACAATGGCCGCCCGAGCGTGACCAGGGACATCAATCTCTGGAATGACCTCAATGTGTCGGTCGTTGGCAAATTTGAGAATTTCTATAAAATCAGCTTTGGAATAATATCCGCTTCCTGTGTGGCTGGTAGCCGACCCCAATTGATGGATCAAACCCTTTTGTTCGTTCAGGGTAGGCACTCTTAGTCCTCCTACCTCAGTGAGCTCGGGTAATCCTTCAATCTCAAGGCGCCAACCTTCGTCATCAGTCAAGTGAAAATGCAATTTGTTTAGCTTATAAAAGCTCATCAAGTCCAACAACTTCAAAATAGATTGCTTGGGTTGAAAGTTGCGGGCCACATCTACGTGCATTCCCCGATAAGCAAAGCGAGGAGCATCCTTGACGGTGACTGCGGGGATGGGGTAAGGCTGGGGAGAAGCCAATTTCTTGAGAGGTAACAAAGCCTTGAGGGATTGAACCCCGTAGAAGATGCCTTTGTCAGAAGCCGCTTTGATCTCTATTTTAGCAGGAGAAACGACCAATTGATAGGCTTCTGAAACGGGATTGGAACCTGCTGTTTTTAACCAAATGTTTGCGTTGTTTTCATTAGCTTTGTCTCTGATAGTCAACGAAATACCAGTGAACTGCTTGAGGGCTAATTGCAGTAGTTTGGCTTCTTTGAGTAGGCTGCTATCACAAACAATTTGGGTATTTTTGTTGAGTTGAAAAGCTCCCTTGTTTCGGACAAAAGATTCTGGCGTAGGGGTGATGGGGGTAAGTTCAGCCATTGACAACAAACTGAGGCGTTGATTTTGGGCATAAATGCGGGCTGGAGTAGGTACCGCGATACGATCGGATGAAGTTCTTTGAAGTTGTTTGGAAGTCACAAAGGGGCGAACTGAATAGGTAGGTTTGAGCAATGTTTGCTCATTATGGTCAAAAATGAAATAAAATCCAGCTGGAGCATCACTGTTTTTAATAGCCCAAGTGGTGGCGATGATGGGAATGGTAATGGTATCACTGGGAGTCAAAGGTTGATAGGTTTCGGAAGGAGCTAGTTTATAAAAATCTCCATTGATATGAGTCAGTTTAAACTCTGAGGTAATTTTATTGGTATCAATGAGCCTCCCTGGTGCATAATTGAAATACAGTTCCCAGTTGTTGTTCAAGGTGTGTTGGCTTTGGTTGATGATTTTCAAATTGGCCAAAAAATTCGCTTTACTTTCATAGAAGTTGGTCACTACTCCCCAATCTATTGCCAGGTTTTTAGGGTACGCATTTTTTTTATGTTTTTGACAAGATGCCAAGCCGAATATCAATAAAAACAAAGCTATTGGGGTGATTTTCATAAAGAGTTGGGAACGTCTTGTAAATAGATACCATAGTTATAGAAGGTAAATATAAATGAGATTGTAGATGGAATGGAAATAAAAGAGGAAAGTTTTAGGAACATGTTCAAAATAAGTATCCGATTTTGGCAAAACTGCTTAAAGCTAGACGAGGCACTTTTTGCGGGCGTAGCCATAGCTACGGCCAAGAAAAGTAACAAAGTATAGCAAGGAGCAGTGAAGCGAAAACAGTCAGTTATTGCGAACGTGTTCCTTAATAAAAAATGGAAGGGGTGGGAAGACCCACAATAGATTTACAGTCTACGAAGTAGCGCCAATCTACGCCACTTGAGCAGCAACTCAAGGGGATATGCGACAAACGCATTTTTTTAACCCTTCCATTGTACCATTTTGAGCGGAGGCAAAGGGACTCGAACCCCCAATACCTTATCCAGGTAGTACCTGATTTCGAATCAAGCTCCTCATCCAGCCGGATTACCTCCGTGAGTTAAGGAACATGTTCAAAATAAGTGTCCGATTTAGTCATATGCATGAATTGTTGGGTGAGACATTTTTTGCAGTAATAGCCGCGCTATTGCGAAAACCGAAGCTGCAGCTTGCTGCGCTGAGCTCTGCTTTAGCTAAAAATAACGAAATCCAGCGGTTCAGGCAGCAGAGTAAACTAGACAGTTATTGCGAACACGTTCCTAAATAAAAAAGTGGAAGAGGTGGGATTTGAACCCACTTGTTTAGTGTTTCAGACTAATCTCTACCGAAGTAACGCTCTTCTACGCCACTTGAAGCTTTCAAGGGAATGTTCGATCAGCGCTTTTTTTACTCTTCCATTTGTCATTAAAAAATAGCGGAGAGAGAGGGATTCGAACCCCCACGCCTGTTAAAGGCCCTACAGTTTTCAAGACTGTGGTCATTACCCAGCAAGCTCTTGACTTATCTCTCCATTGGTCACTAAAAAATAGCGGAGACAGAGGGACTCGAACCCCCAATACCCCACGATAGGAGTACGACCGGTTTCCAACCGATGCCCTCATCCAGCCGGATTGTCTCCGTGTTTCTAAAAAGTTGGCAGAGAGTGAGGGATTCGAACCCCCGCGCCATTAAAAATGACCTGGCAGGATAGTAGCCTGCTCCCTTCGACCGCTTGGGTAACTCTCCGTTGGTTTGTAATCTTAAAAATGCCTTGACTGGAATTGAACCAGTATCTCTTCATTCAGAGTGAAGCATCCTCAGCCATTGGACGACAAGGCAATGAGCAGAGAGTGAGGGATTCGAACCCTCGCATCAACGAATTGACCTAACAGGTTAGCAACCTGTCCCCTTTAGCCACTTGGGTAACTCTCTATATGGTGCGAATGGAAGGACTCGAACCTTTTTACTGGTTTGATTTTTAGGGTGCTTCAATCAAGTACTTTACCTTTAAGTCACATTCGCAAATAATTGGTGGAGGTGGTAGGATTCGAACCTACTCAGCCGAAGCAATGCTTTTACAGAGCACCACAACTCTCCAACGTTGTCGCACCTCCAGTTTTAGTGTGGATAACGGGAATTGAACCAAACGTTTCTGCTGGTTTTCAAGCAGCCGCTTTACCATTAAGCTATATCCACAAAGTAGTGCCGACAGGACTTGAACCTGCAACTTTCTGGCTCAAAACCAGATGTTCTACCAATTGAACTACGGCACAATGTAGTGGTACAGGTAGGACTCGAACCCACACGCCTATTCAAAGGACCTGATCTACAGTCAGGCGAGCTTCCTTGGTTTAATTTTTTAGGTTGCTCAACTGTACCATTTAGTGCGAATGGAAGGAATCGAACCTCCATAACTTGGGCTTCAACCAAGCACTTTACCTTTAAGTCACATTCGCAAATAGTGCCGACAGGACTTGAACCTGCAACTTTCTGGCTCAAAACCAGATGTTCTAC
>CALDJV010000807.1 GCA_937899305.1 uncultured Cytophagaceae bacterium | reverse complement strand
ACAATCCCCTTTTTTTTACCAATAATAATTCACAGTATTTGGCGAACATGTTACCCTTAATAATGAATTAAAATAGTTATTCAAAAATTACCATGAATCAATCATTAATCAAAGCATTGGATAAGATCAGAAGCCCCCATGAGCAATATCACAAAAACGTGCTATATGTCTCTCCTAAGCAACAAAATAACATCAAAGATAAAATTATACTTTTGGCAGGAGTAGGACTAGGGAGTGTGATTGCAGAAGCCGCCCTGAGAATTGGCTTTGAAAAGTTCATCTTAATTGACGGTGATCAAGTAGAAAGGTCCAACCTTAATCGCCAGAATTATATTGCTCAGAATGTAGGGGTAAGCAAGGTGAACGCCGTGAAACAACGCTTATTGGATATCAATCCTAAAGCTAAAATTGAAACACATCAGGTTTTTCTAACTCCTGAAAATATGAGCACATTTGTCAAGAAATGTCATATTGCAATCAATGCAATCGATTTCGATGTGGCCTCAAACTCCATCCTTTTTGATAAAATATGCCAGAAAAATAAGATTCCAATTATTCACCCCTTCAATTTCGGGTGGGCAGGTGCAGCCTATGTGATTATGCCCAATAGCGATTTGATGCCAATCAAATCAAAGAAAAATACTCGATACGAAATTACCCTGATTAAAGATTTCATCAAAAAATACAAGAAAAAAAAAGATTCGAATCTTGGTTGGTTTGAAGATTTTCTTGAAGATTATTCTAAATACTCCTCAGTCATAAGCCCTCCTCAATTGGTTGTAGGCTCTCATTTAGCATCTGCAATCGTAACAAACATATTGTTTTCGCTATCCAACGGAATCAAAGTAAAAACGTTTCCTAAATCCTATTTTTTATCTACTCGATAAATGTAAGGTATAAGATATATTTGTTCGATATATCCAATTTATGCCCAGTTTCACAATTGGGGTGCTTTTGTTACTTCCTATTTTACAGAAAAAAATGTGAACTATAGATGGCAGGAGTGCCCTGAATGCCTGTTTAGGGGGGGGAAAGCTGCTTTTGCTCCTTAAAATTGGTGGAAAAAAGTAATAGTTTGTGAAAAATGCTGAATATGTAAGATATCAAACATTTTAAACTTAATTAGCGAAGGTTTTTAATTACCTTTGCAAACGAAACAAAATACATAGTGCAGGTCATACGATTATTAATACGGTAAGGAAAAATAAAGGTTTCAAAAAGTTTAATTTTTTTTAAGAAAAACTGATAATTTGAGTTTAAGATGTATTCACAGGAAAATTTAGTAGCAAAAAGTCAGGAACTAGAACATAGTCAGCTTATTGGTAAATTAGATAATTTAGAAGTTTGGCGTATCGGAGCCAATGAGCTTGCCAAGTTTTCAAAGTTTGTTTTTGATGTTTATGTTGATAACTATCAAAAACGAGATGGTTGGGAGCCAGAAAACGATGAATTACAATATATGATTGATGAAGACAAACACCAGTTTAGTCAGTCATTCTATGTTGCTTTCAAAAATTCTGATGGAGAATTTTTGGGTAGTGCAAAAGTTACCAAAATGTCTCAATCAATGAAGTTTCCCATTCAAACCGAGTTTGGTTATGATTTGAAGCAATACTTTGATGATGCCAATGTACCAACCAAGGATTTTTGGCACTTAGGGCGTTTTACCATCAACAAACACGTATTAAAGCGTTCAGGCTCTAGTCTCAAAACCCACCACATATTCAAGAGATTACTGAAAGAGTGCTCAAACTATGCTTTTCAGCACGAGCACAACATGATGATAGCAGAAGTAGATGCAATGGCTTATCGTATCAGCCGTTTGGTTAGTTTAAATATGAGAAAAATGGGTGAAGGAAAAGAATACTTAGGTTCTTTCACATACCCTATCCACATCACCAAAAGAGATATGGATATTTTCTTGGAGCACCAACACTAATAAAACCAAGTGGTCATCGCATATAGAGTAGCCCATTAAACATTTAAAACATCATGAAGTTAGTACAATACAACGGGAAAACAACCCTTCATACTACACAAAGCTATAGAAGAGGAGAATTATTATTCGAACTAAGAGGTCCCATCAAGGCTTATGCCAGCCCCACCTCTATTCAGATTAGTCAATTCAAACATATTGAAGATGCATACGCCCAGTTCATCGATCACCATTGCACCCCCTCGGTATACGTAGTAGGGCGTAAGGTAATTGCAAAGCAAGATTTGGGGTCTAATCAAGAGATCACTTTAAATAAAAATGAAATGGCCGATCAACTCCAAAACCCTTTTGTGTGTAAGTGTTGCGGTAAATTGATGCAAGGAAGAAAACACCTATCTATCAGTTAATCGTTTGCCTATATGATTACGACAGTCAGGATTATTGTTCAATCATTTTGTAAATAAGCATTTTTATTCACAATGATCAACCAAGCCTTATACAATGGTCCTGGCTTTTCACCCTTCTTTTTTTATACTTTCCTCCTTTTTTTACTAAAAAATATAACTTAATAGTTATTTTCTTTGTATGTATAAAAGTGTAACTTTGAAACTTGAAGAACACTTTAATTATACGGCAAAACCATTTCATAATTTAATACATGAAAAACAATAGCTATATATATTATGGTACCAAGTGTAACACGGAGGAACTTGTAAACTTCATTAAACACACTTTGACTACCAATGAAATAGCCGAAAACAACAATAGGTTAAAAACCCCTATTTGTATTTGGGGTGAACATGGTATTGGAAAAACTCAAACTGTAGAAAACTTCGCCAAGAAAAGTGGCTATAAGTTTACTTACATAGCGCCAGCACAATTTGAAGAAATGGGAGACTTGCTGGGTATGCCTGCCATCAACGAAAGTAATGCTTCTGATAAAGATAATTCAACCGTATTTATCCCACCTGATTGGGTACCACGTGAAGAAGGCCCTGGTATCTTGTTGATTGATGATGTGAATCGTGCCGACGATAGAATTCTACGAGGGATTATGCAACTATTGCAAAATTACGAATTGGTAAGCTGGAAGTTGCCCACCAATTGGCACATTATCTTAACCGCCAACCCTGATGGAGGAGACTATTCGGTTACTCCAATGGACTTTGCAATGCTTACTCGAATGATGCACATCACCCTTACTTTTGATGTAAAGAAATGGGCGCTTTGGGCAGAGCAAAACGGGGTAGATCCACGAGGAATCAGTTTTGTACTTACTTACCCAGAAGCGGTAACCGGCGAACGCACCACTCCTAGAACATTGGTGCAGTTTTTTGAAAATATAGCCCACATAAAAGATCTAAAGAAAGAACTGGGACTCGTAAAGATGTTGGCAGATGCTTGTTTGGATAGTAATACGGTCACTTCTTTTATGGCTTTCTTAAACAATGACTTGTCTAAATTGATTACTCCCGAAGAGATTATCAATACCAAGGGGTTTGAGAAAGAGGTCTATCAGAAAATTAAAGGGTTGGTAGATCAAAAAACCAAACGAGTAGACATTCTATCAGTAATCTGTACTCGTTTGATCAATTACCTCACCATTACTGAATCTAAATTTAAGCAAGGTCAGATAGATAACATCAAGAAATTCTTGAAGATGGATTTTCTTCCCAATGACATGCGCCTAATTGCGGCTCAAGACTTGGTAAGTTCAAGCAACCCAAGCCTCAAATCAATTATGGCTGATCCAGAAATTGGACAGTTGTTATTGAAAAAGATGTAATTCAATTGCTTTGAATAATATATTTTAGAACCGAATGATCTCTATCATTCGGTTTTTTTATGCCTCAATAAACGGCTCCAAAAAACCAATGAACACTTTGCCGTCTGCTGTCCACCTGGCCCCGTGTCCAGAAGACACCCTTATTTCGTATACCACACGATGTTTATAATGCTCAAATACATTCCACCAAGTATAATGCGCAAATAGTTTTCGGAGGATCTCTTGAGCAAACCTATTTTTATGATCATCGTTTCCGCTTACTTCCCCCCAAAAATTGTCTCCCGACCGATTGGCATGTTTGCACCAAGCCCTTGCTCCCACACTCAGGGTATGCTTGTGTCTGGTATCAAAAGCACCCCAAAGATCCTCTCTTAGAGGAGGCACTCCACCTACATCACTTATACTAGCCGAAGTTTGTCGCTGCCCCATTATGAGCAATAGCTCATTGATGGGTGTTCTCTGAAAAATCGCCTGAAAGTTTTTACGCCCATCTACCGTATTGGTTTTACCAACCCTAAAGGCAGACACAAAAGGAGCGACAATGTCTTTGAGTGAGGGGGTACATTCTTCACCATAAAAAGGGGGACGTGGATCAACTCCTGCCTGGTCAAAATACGCTATTTGTCGAGCCAATTGCAGCAGGTGTTCCTTGTGTTTTAATATGGGTGATAAATGTTTTGGTAATGCTGAAAGTATATCAATTAGGTGATGTCTTTTATCATCAGGAAGCATCGATAGTAAGATTTAATAAAAACCGTCGAACGAATTTTTTCTAAGTTAATTAG
>CALDJV010000806.1 GCA_937899305.1 uncultured Cytophagaceae bacterium | reverse complement strand
AGGCTTTAATACAATTTACAGCAAATATGTAACAATTAAGAAGGCTTTTATAAAAATATAGTTGATACTTTAGCAAATATTACGTACAAAGAGACAGGTTAGTTAAAGTTCTAAAGATTTTAAAACCAAAGCTGCAAAGGACAAAATCATTCATCTATTGTGAGATGCCTCCTGAAACCTCTTTTTGGGTAGGTTGTTTTTTATCAAATACCTCCTTTAGTTGTATTGTCTTTTTCCTGGTAAGTATGGGAATAAAATTAATTTGAAATATGAGATTTTATAAAAACCTATAAATCAGCTATTTACTCTTATTTAAGAATACAATGATTATGTCTTAATACTTATTTATAAAAGAATCTAAATTGTTGTATTTATGGTAAAAGCCACCTATGACAGTTTTTTATGATTTCAAATTGTTACTTTGAAAAAAAAATAACATCTTTAATTTACTTTGATAACAGGTTAAATTGATTTCTAAAAGTGATTGTTTACAGAAAAACACCACGCTTCAAACAATAGTTGGTTGCATATGATAAATGTTTTAGAGTTTTTACAGGTTGGGGTTATTCACGAAGTCGTTGTCGGTATGAAGAAAGACAATGTGTTCGAGGTAATAAAAAATATAGAAGATGAAATTTTATTGGAACTACCCGACCATCAGGCCTTTGCTTACGAAGGCATTGAGTTTGTGTTTTATGAGCAAGACCTCAAAACGGTGAGCATTCAAATAGAAAACCAACCCGTTGCCATCATAGATTCAGGTCAGGAAAGATTGAAGTTGAGCTATGATACTACGGTGTACGAGGTGATAGAAACACTGAATAAAATAGGCATTGTATGGGAGTTTTACCAACCGTTTTGTATTCAAAGGCAAATCGCCATTATGACTGAAGGAGAAGTGCTCTTATTCTTTACTTTTGGCACAGAGGGTAAGATGGAAAAAATAGAACGACGGATAGATGCGGCTACTCCTTCTAGCCTGAGAAGCAGACTCAGAGCAACCCAACAAATGAATAATAATTGAGGTTACGCAGCACTAATGAATATCGAATACTGATTGAAAACCACAGGCACCAGTCAAGCTCAACAGCATTTATTTAAACTTGAGCATTGCTTAAATCAATATGAAATATTTCAGTATTCTTGTATTGATATTCGTTATTCAAAACTTGTGTAACTCGAGTAATAACTAAATTTATAGGCTAAGATTAATTCCCTACCCCTCATGATTAACATCTTCGAGTTTCTAAAAACTGGTTTTATATTCAACATTACAGTAGGCATGTCTCGCAAAGAGGTACTGAGTATTCTTCAATCATTTGATGACAAAGGCTCCCTTGATCAACCAGATCTCTTTTCTCATGTTTACCAAGGCATCGAATTTATATTCTATGAAGATGAGTTGCAGTTGATTAATTTTGACCTGACCAAAGACCTTCCCATATTTTTGGACACCGACAATCAGGAAAGGGTCACTTTTAGTTCTCAAACCACGATCTATCACTTTGGGAGTGTATTGGATGAACAGGAAATTGCTTGGGAGTTTTACCAACCTCTTACTGGGATGAAACAAGTAACCCTGATGACTGAAGGAGAAGTATTGGCCTTTTTCTCGTTTGAGAGTCAACCCAAGCTAGAGAAAATACAACTGGTATTGGCTGCCACGCTCCCACCTAACATTCAGGAGAGATTGATTAACATCGTGATGAGATAGCTTCATAATTGTTGGATACCTTGAAAATAATTGTCATTGGCGGAGGCGCAGCTGGCTTTTTTGCGGCCATTTCAGCAGCCCAGCACCACCCACAGAGTCGGGTAGTGCTACTAGAAAAAAGCAATAAACTATTGGCCAAAGTAAAAGTATCGGGGGGTGGTCGCTGTAATGTAACCCACGCCTGCCTCGACCGCAAGGTTTTGCTTTCTCATTATCCCCGAGGGCAGAAAATATTACGTCAAGCACTTGCTCAATGGATGCCCCAAGATACCATACAATGGTTTGAACAACGAGGTGTACCGCTCAAGACTGAACCAGACGGACGCATGTTTCCGGTTTCGGATAATTCTCAGAGTATTGTCGATTGCCTCATAAAAACGGCACGCCAGCTCAAGATTGAAATACTGACCCAACACGAGGTAACTCAGTTGAGTAAATCAAGCGATGGTGCATTTTCTTTAGAAATAAAGCATCAAGCAACTCAAGTGGCCGATAGTGTAATCGTTACGACTGGCGGCACTCCAAAACTCAAGGGGTTCGACTGGTTGCAACCATTGGATCTGGGCATTGTACCTCCAGTACCTTCGCTTTTTACTTTTAATTTGCCCCGTGAAAACATTACCCAACTACCCGGAATAGCGGTACCCAAAGTACAAGTCAAAATTCCTGGTACCAAATTGCAAGAGGAAGGCTCTTTATTGGTGACACATTGGGGCATCAGTGCTTTTGCCGTATTGCGTTTGTCAGCTTGGGGCGCACGCATTTTGCACGACTTGAGCTACAAAAACCCGGTGATTGTCAATTGGTTGCCCGACACCAACGAAGAAACATTGCGCAACCAGGTACTTGAATATCAACAAACCCTCAAAAACCGTCAGCTTCCTAACCGGAATCCTTTTGCTTTGCCTCATCGTTTGTGGGAATTCTTTTTGAGAAGGTGGCAAATTCCTGAGCATAAAAAATGGAGTGAGCTGTCTAAAAAAGAAAGAAACCGAATGATCAATGGTCTGACCAATGATACTTACCAGATAGAAGGAAAAACTACCTTCAAAGACGAATTTGTTACTTGTGGGGGCATTGATCTGGTTGAAATAGAGGCCAAGACCATGGCCAGCAAAAAACACCCTGGACTATACTTTGCTGGGGAAATATTGGATATCGATGGCCTTACGGGTGGTTTTAATTTTCAAGCCGCTTGGGCTACAGGCTATGTGGCGGGTAAGTTGGGTTAGTTGGTGTTTATAGGCGATTGATATTAGCAACCTATACGCTAATATCATGAAGTTAAGAACAATTCAGGGAAAATGAATTCCGAGTAAGGCCGCAAAATGATAGTCAAATTCAAAAGTTGAGCTCGTGTTTTAGTTTCATCACTTAAAAACACGAGCTCGATCTACTCAATTCCTTTTTTTGGAAAAAATCTACAATACCAACTAACTCATTTTATAGCATCTCTCATCATAAAGTTTAACGGTTATTTATTTTTTGACAACTCACCTGGACAGTGCGAGAGTTGGCGTTACAAAAAGTAACTCCGTATTTTTGTCCATTATAATTTTGTCGGATGAAGAAATGGCCAAACGAACACCTTCCACCTAGTTTGAGTAACCCGATGAGCCGAAGGGAGCGACCAAGAATTCTCCCTGAGCTTTTATGACGAATGGTATACCATTCCTTAGAGAAAATGTAAGAACTTACCATTGTTTCTTTCCAGCCCCGTTTTTTCATAAAATCCTTCGCTGCCTTGGTGGCTTCAGCCAATAATTTGTTGTTTTTCATTCCTTCAGGTGGTAGTTTTACTCCAGCCAATCGGGAATCCATATACGTTTTATAGGCTCGACATAATTTACCGTGGTATTTTTGAAATAACTCAATTGCTTTTTCCTTGTTCACGGCCGATGTTTTGGATTTATCCATTGAGAGGTACATGACGGTTCCATCCTTCTTTGGATTATACGTTACCTTGCAGTCATCCGTAGCAGTAGAATGATTATAGTTAGTCATCAGTAAATCGCCATTGTCTAGCATAAATACCCTTGCCGAGTTTGAACCTTCTCGGTAAAACATTTTTTCTTTGTAAAATTTGTAGGTTTTGGTTCGGTCGGTATACAATTCCATCGAGTAACGCCCTTGCTTTAAGTTAAGTCTACCATTACTTTCGTTGTAATTCACTTTCACCTTCCCTTTAGACACCTTGCTGCCCTTCACAGAAAACCCGTAGTATTTACCCGACTTTTGAGCAACCAACTTTTGACTACAGATAAACAAGGTCAAGCAAACTGCCAGACCATTCAAAATTTGTTTCATAATATTCAGTTTTATTGATAAAAATAATGAGTAATCAATCACAGGATAGCAAGTGTATACCATCCTGTGTGCCTAATTGTATTTATTCAAAAGTAGGGATTATATTTTCTGAGTGCTGGCCTGTTCAGGGAATGGTATAATTTTGACAGGGAACGGTGAGGTTAAATAAGTGAACGGTATCTTCACTTGAGAGTTCAGGCTCATAAAAGCTACTATAGAGGCTATTGTGGGTGTTTCAGAACAAGGACGAGGTGATTATGTTGTTTTTAGCAAAATGAGAGGCTATCTCATAAATCAAACGCTACCAAATTTTCTTGAAGAAAAACAGGGTTTAGTCAAATTTAAACCTGACAGGTAGGCTGTTCAAAATTGATGAATTTCTTCCCCTGGTTTTTGTAATTAAAAATAGAGCGTTGTATCGGTCGCTAATAACCTTTTCTTCCTCTTTATCATCGTGATGATTCTTTAGTCATCCC
>CALDJV010000805.1 GCA_937899305.1 uncultured Cytophagaceae bacterium | reverse complement strand
GTTATTAGAATTCTTGGGAAGACTTGACAAATAATGTACCGCTCACTAATGGTTATTTATATAAATCACTTTTTTATATAGTTAATTTAAAGTCGAGGCATTTGTCTCGACTTTTTTTGTTTATGGACACATAAGTAAAAAATGTATAGTGGTACGATGGATGACTTACAAAATGCTCTAAAAAATCATATTTATTCTTAGTAAAGAACCAAAAAAAGACAGATATTGAAGAGAACTACTTCATACTTTAAGCCTTTCTTTACTTATGAATATCATTGATTTTTACCAGGAAGCGCGCAATCTCATTGCCCAAGAAAAATACGAGGCACTCAATGACCTCTCGGTTGACAAACCAGAACACTTTAATTGGGTAGTAGATGTATTTGAGGGGATGAATCTCCGGGATCACGGGGATGCTGAGGCCTTGATTTGGGTCAGCAACATCAACGGACAAAAAAAAGAAAAGCGTTATACCTTTCGTCAAATGTCGGGCAAATCCAATCAGTTTTTGAATTTCGTCAGAAAACATGGTATCAAGCAAGGAGATTTGATGTATACCCAGATCCCTTTGTTACCAGCCAATTGGATTGGGTATTTGGCGGCTATCAAAGGTGGGATGGTGCTTATTCCAGCAGCGACTACCCTGGCAGTGAGAGATATTGTGTATCGGTTTAAAACTTTATTGCCTCAATTAGTGATTGCGGATGAGGAAAATGCCCGTAAAATAGAAGAAGCTGAGCAAGAGCTACTCAAAAAAGATTCTAAGAACAAAATTACCCTCAAAATAATTTTAGAGGGTAGCCTGGAAGGTTGGCATTCCATAGAAGAAATTGAGCAGGAATCCACATCAGCTGATGCAGCCAATACCAAAGCCGACGATCCTTTGTTTTTGTTTTTTACCTCAGGTACTACTGGTATGCCCAAGGTAGTTACCCATACCCATTTAACATATCCGCTGGGGCATCTCAGTACGGCATCTTGGGTAGGAGTACGACCAGGAGATGTCCATTACAATATTTCGCAACCAGGTTGGGCAAAATTTGCCTGGAGTAGCTTTTTTGCTCCTTGGGTAATGGGAGCGACGATTTTTGCCAACTATGTCAACAAGTTTGTGCCCACCGAACAGCTAGAGGCCGTAGCCCATTATGGCGTTTCTACTTTTTGTGCGCCCCCTACAGTACTGAGGATGTTGATTCAACAAGACTTGTCTCAATATAATTTCAAACTGAGACAATGTGTGGCTGCGGGAGAACCGTTGAATCCGGATGTGATCGAGAAATGGAAACAAGGTACTGGTACGTTGATTAGAGATGGATATGGACAAACTGAAACCACTGCTTTGGTAGCTAACGTTCCCGGAGCGGAAGTAAAATATGGGTCCATGGGAAAGCCTACTTTCATGTATGAGATTCGCATTGCCGATGACGAAGGGAATGAATTGCCTGCGCTGGAAGAAGGACACATTTGTGTGGTGAATCCGGAAGAAAATGTCAACGGAATTTTTAAAGAATACCTGGGAGATGAAGCACGCAAGAACAAGGTGTTTAAGCATGGTTTGTATTATACGGGAGACAAGGCATACAAGGATGAGGAGGGGTATATTTGGTTTGTGGGACGAGACGATGACGTGATCAAGGCTTCTGACTATCGAGTAGGGCCTTTTGAGGTAGAAAGCGTACTGATAGAGCACCCCGCAGTGGTAGAATCGGCGGTAGTAGCCAGCCCGCATGAGCTGAGGGGGGCCGCGGTAAAAGCTTTTGTTATTTTGAAGGATGGCTTGGCACCTTCAGAGGATTTGGCA
>CALDJV010000804.1 GCA_937899305.1 uncultured Cytophagaceae bacterium | reverse complement strand
CAAGCAAGACTGTTAATTAAACTAAAACAACAGACAACGTGCGGAAAGTCGGGTAAAAACTTCTCTTTAGAATAAATCAAAACTCCAGTAATGTCTTGTTGGCCATTGTTTGTTCTACTGTGTTCTAGAATATTTTGCACTTCATCGTCGGAACAAGAAGATTTTCTGAAACTAAGGTATACTAATTCTGATAACATTTGCGTAAAATAGTTTAGTGGGTGAATATTTGATTTGGTTGTTTTAGTTTATAGTCAATAGTTTTATTTAGTCGATAGTCAATGGTCCATAGTAGCGTAAAGCAGTACAAATAAATCATCGCCTCGCGCAAAATTAGCTACGCAGAACTCCCTTTGGTCGGTTCTTCCTTCGTCAGGAGAGTTTTAACCATAGAACAATAAGCCGTAGGCCTCCGGTAATACGGATTTTCACCAATGATCGGCGAAAATCCGTCTGATCAGTACGATCCGTATTTCAAAAGCGAAAGTTAACCTAGCTTAAGGATTTGAATAAATAGTGTTTATTTACGTGTATAATATACTCCTATTTTATTCAAAGCTACTTCCCTTAGTGGTGGCATTTTCATTCGATACCTGCCCTGTCCTTCCGAACCCTGGTGAGGATGAAGTTGGAATGCCTGAAATTTCGTAGATACCCGCTTCATCCTCATATACATTCGGAAGGACAGGGGACGTAGTCGTCTTGAAGCCAAGAAAATAGCGATATTTGATTTAAATAAGTCATTGATTATCAGTAATATGTTTTAAAAAATTCATTTCAAGATTTTAGAATGATGCAGGGAACATTTCGTATATCACCACCAAACGCCTAAATCCTTAAGGAAACATCATTGGACTGTGGACAAAAACGAGACCTGAACTTGAAGTCAAAACGAAACTTTATTTTTTACGAATAAAGACAGCAAACATTTGCTCTCCTTCTAAAGTAAATCCCGCCATCGAAATGTGAGCATTGTGCCTGGAACCATCTTTATGAAGAACCTTCTCATCAAGGCTTATTTCCTTTTGTTGGTCGATTTGCCCATTGTGTTTAGCGTAATTGCCCAGCCCCAAAACCTCCTCATTAGGAATCAACCTTTTAATCTCCTCGCCTTTTAGTTCGTTGGGCTCGTAGCCAAATTGTTGGCTCAGTTTATCAGTTACTTCTTGAATTTTCCCTTTTGCATCCAAGGTAACTTTGGCTCCCAGTAAGCGCTCCAAAAGGGTCTTGGTCATTACTCGTTGCTGGTTACTTTGTTGCACTTGTTTGCGCATTTCTTCTTCTCTCTCTTGCATCCGGTCCTGAGTAACCATCAACTCTTCTACATTTTGACGCAATTCTTCTTCTATGGATTTTACTTCTTCCAGTTGTTGGGCATTTTCAGCTTCTAACTCTTTTTGTTTGGTAATATCCAAAGCATACTTTACGATTTTGTACGGTTGGTTATCTAATCCCAAAACAGGGTTGTAACTCCCTTTGATCCATATTGTATGCTTGTTTTTGGTCAATTGAGCAAACTCCCCTTCCACAAACTGTCCCTGACGCAATTGCTCCCAAAAGTGCTGATACTCAACGCTTTTTGCATAATCAATATCTACCAATAGTTGGTGATGCTTGCCCATGACCTCTTCTTGGGTGTAACCTGTGATACTTAAAAAATTATCATTGACCGCCAAAATACGCCCGTTCATATCAAATTCTACAACCGCATTAGATCGATTGATGGCATTGAGTTGATTGCTAAAGTCCTGGCGCAATAATTTCTCCTCGGTCACATCCATCAGCAGTTTTAGAATCTTCAATACAACTCCATCCTTGTCTTTTACTGGTAGATAAGTAGCTCTAAACCACAGCTCTTTACCATTTTTTCCTCGTCTTTTAAACTCCGAACTCACGCTTTTACCAGTTTGCAAACCTTCCCAAAAAGATGCGTAAGCAGGAGATTCGGCATATTCGGAAGATACAAACAATCGGTGGTGTTGCCCTAAGACCTCTTCGCTGGTGTACCCTACCAAGTCTAAAAACAATTGATTGGCCCGTAGTACGATGCCCTCAGGGCTAAACTCAACACTGCTGATGGTATGGTCAATCGCCAATAAATTGCTAGACAGTTCCTGTTCCTTTTTGGCCATTTGCTCTTGGGTAGCCATCACTTCTTCCATGTTTTGTCGAATCTCTTCTTCTACCGCTTTCAGCTCCTCGAGTTGTTCGTCATTCTCAATCTCCAGCTTTTTTTGATTGGTAATATCCAAAGCATATTTTACTATTTTGTATACTTGGCCACTTTCGTCTAAAATAGGATTGTAACTTCCTTTGATCCAAATGCGTTGTCCTGCTTTATTTACCCGTTCAAACTCTCCCTCAACAAAATGACCTTGTCTCAATTGACTCCAGAACTCCGCATAACCCTCCGATTCGGCATACTTTGGCTTTACAAAATCCCCATGATGCTTTCCTTTTATTTCTTCAGTGGTATACCCTGTCAACTCCAAAAAAAGGGAATTGGCCTGGAGTATATTCCCTTCTATATCCAGTTCTACCACTGCGTTTGATTTATTGATGGCCGACATTTGATTATCCAAATCTTGACGCAGGGCACGCTCTTGAGTAATGTCTACCGCCAACATCATGATCTTAAAAGGAACCCCATCCATTCCCTTTACTGGTGTATAAGAAGCCCGCAGCCATATTCGTTTACCGTGATTGCCAATACGCAGGTATTCGCCAATCTGGGTGCTTCCCAGAGTAAGGTTGTTCCAGAAATCTTCGTACTCAACCGACTTCACTTCACTTTCATCCAAAAACATTCGATGGTGTTTGCCTACCAGCCCCTCTATTTCGTAGCCCATCACCTCCAAAAAAAGCGGATTGGCGTGCATGATTCTCCCTTTGAGATCAAATTCCACCGTACCCATGGTTTGATTGATTGCGTTGATGTTACTGGAAAGCTCTTTTTCTTTTCGATGCATCTTTTCTTGAGTGGCATGCAACTCTTCCATATTTTGGCGCAGTTCCTCTTCCTGAGTACGTAACTCTTTTTCTAGCTCTTTGGAATCTTTGAGTAATTGGCGGGTTTTGATATTGTTCTGGATGCTGTTCAACATTGAGGCAATATTTTGGCTCAACCTGTCTAACAAATCCAGGTATTTTTGTTCAATATTTTGTAGATACAAAAGCTCTACTGCTCCGTAGGCTTCCTGGTTAAACATCAATGGAATCACTACCATACAGTTGCCGCTCAATTGTCCCATAGACGCCTCCAGTACCATATTGTGTTGTGGAATATTATCCAGTACTATAATCTCTCGCCCCTTGATGGCTTGCCCAATGAGACCTTCACCTATTCGAAATTCGCTTTTGGGGAGGGTTTCTACAGTGCAGGCGTATCCTGCTACTGCCTGTATGAGGTTGTGATCTGAATTGACGCTAAAAAAGGTGCCACGCAACGCCTGAGTGAGTTTTGCTAAATGAAAAATCACTTCATCAGCAAAGGTAGCCAGTGCCTGGTCATAGTTACTCCTCAGCACATCATCAAACTTGGTAAGGTTAGAATCCACCCCATTAGTGAGCGGCAAGCATTTTGATTAAGAGGCATATTGCCCAAAAAATCA
>CALDJV010000803.1 GCA_937899305.1 uncultured Cytophagaceae bacterium | reverse complement strand
ATTTTGCCCAAATAGGTCAGTTTTTAGATACTGCCGTCAAGTACTACTCCACCGGGATGTATATGCGTTTGGCGTTTGCCATCAGTGCCCATTTGAACAGTGACATTTTATTGGCCGATGAAGTGCTATCAGTGGGAGACGCCAAATTTCAGCAAAAATGCCTGGGTAAAATGCAGCAAATATCCAATGAAGGTAAAACCGTGATTTTTGTGAGTCATAATTTAGAAAGCCTGAATCGCATATGCCCCAGGTCGGTTTTGCTCCAACAAGGTAAAGTAAAAGACATGGGCAAAACTCAGGAAATTATCCACCAATATTTGGAAAAAAACACCCAGAACAAGGCCCAACACATCTGGAAAGATCTGAACCAAGCCCCAGGAAATCACATTGCAAAAATAACCCAAGTCACCATCCATGATCAACATTTGGAGGTAAAAGACCAATTCGATGTCACTACTTCGATCGGGATCACCATTTCCTATCAAGTGATGAAAGCGGGATACACTTTTACCCATGGTTGCAAGTTATACAACGAAGAAGGCATCAATATCCTGAATTCTCACGATGTGGTTTCTCCACTACGCCTACAGCCTCGGCAAACGGGTAGCTATCAGGCCACGATGTGGATTCCCCCTAATTTGCTCAATGAAGGTATGGTAAGGGTGGGCATTGCCTTATTTGAAGTTTCTCCTTTTCAACTGTATTGCCAAGAGGACCACATTGTTGCTTTTCAGGTAACAGATGTCATTTCTGGGAACTCTGCCCGAGGAGACTATACGGGCGACTTTCCGGGTGTTGTACGCCCTTTGCTCCAATGGAAAGTAAATAAACTGGATACGATATGATAAAGAGGTTGTTGAAAAAAGTGGCTTTTAGATTAGGCAGATGGGGAATCCCACCCGGATATAGGCTGGTCGCCGACGAAGATTATCTTGTGCTGGCCAAAGATCGCCTCAGCTATGCCCAAGACAAGCTATATACCTTTAATAATGCTGATTTCTTGCAAGATGCGCTCTTTATGGAAGCATACCGTTTGGGGAAAGCCACCGACCAAGATCAAACATTGCTCATTCCCAATAACGACATTCACTGGCGTGTTCAGGTGTTATGTTGGGCCGCCAATCAGGTAAAACATCTCGAGGGAGATTTTGTAGATTGTGGGGTATTTTCAGGTATTTTTGCGCGTTCGGTCATTCATTTTACCAATTTCAATACGCTCAATAAAACCTATTACTTGTTGGATACTTTTGAGGGCCTGGACCCAAAATACAGTTCACCCCAAGAACTTGAACAAAGTCATCGTATTGGCTATCACAAAGTAACCGGGTTATACGAAAGGGTTCAAAAAACCTTTGCCCCATTCAATACTTGTATTGTCAAAGGAAGTATTCCTGATACTTTATCCGAGGTTACAACTTCTAAAGTATGTTATTTGTCCATCGATATGAACTCGGTAAAACCTGAAGTAGAAGCCCTTCATTTTTTTTGGGACAAACTGGTACCCGGCGCCATTGTCGTATTGGATGACTACGGCTACCCAGGTCATGAAGCTCAAAAAAAAGCCCATGACGCTTTCGCTCAATCAAAACATACGCAAATACTCAGTTTACCCACTTGTCAGGGAATCATCATTAAAAAGTAGTGCCCATGTTTTCGAAAATCTCACGTTTATTACAAAATAAAACTAATCCACCTGCTCCAACTTCATTTGCCCTCTCGGGTATTGACCAAGGCCATCATGAAGTGACCTATCGTGGCATCAAAGCCATCAAAAACCCGTTTGATTACTTACTTTATCAAATGTTGATTTTTCAGGTTCAACCAGACCTCATCATAGAAGTGGGCACTCACCAAGGGGGAAATAGCTTATATTTGGCCGACTTGTTGAATATTTTAAATAAAGGCCAAGTACATACCATTGACATCACCAATTACGCTCCGCCTATCGTAGCACAACACCCTCGTATACAGCTATTTAATGAAGGTTGGGAAAACTATGACTTATCACAAGTCAGTGACTTTACCAAGGTATTGGTAATAGAAGACTCGTCTCATACCTACGAAAACACCTTGCAGGTACTTCATAAATTTGCGCCTGTGGTCACTCCTCAATCATACCTGATTGTAGAAGATGGCATTGTAGATGCCCTAGGGCTCTCGTCGGAATTTGAGGGAGGTCCTACTCGGGCCATTGAGGAGTTTCTGAAACAAAACAAAAACTTTAGCATAGATCGATATTGGTGTGATTTCTTTGGTAAAAACGCTACCTTCAACCCTAATGGTTATCTGCAAAAGAAGGATGAACTTTCATAATAAATGCTAAGTAACATGTTCGCAATAATTGTCCGTTTTCACTTCAATTTTGCTCGCCATGCTTCCTTAAAAAAAAATAGCCAAATTAACTTTGTTGAGCTCGTCACAGTGTAACTGTAGACTAGGTTGCCCGACTATTAGCCAGTTCCTTACAGGACAGGTTTGTAAGTCCATCGCTCAAGCTCGCCCAACATTCACTGGATGTTGTCGGAAACAAACTTTTTCCGAAAACCGGA
>CALDJV010000802.1 GCA_937899305.1 uncultured Cytophagaceae bacterium | reverse complement strand
TAATTAGCTTCCAAACAAAATCAAACGACACAATGGAGAGTATCTATAAAAATACTTTTTACAGTGGGATCAACCAAGATGAGTTTAGGAAGTACGCGGTACATCACCGTGGTTTGAGTGGCTCTATGATAGATAGTTATCTGAGACAATACCAAACCCCTACCAGTATGACTCCTTACATCATCGAGGAGCGTCCCATGAATTTTCGTCCTATCGACGTATTTTCACGCCTCATTTCTGATCGAATTATCTTCCTTGGATCTGCCATAGATGATAATATTGCAAATGTAATTACTGCTCAATTATTGTTTTTGGAATCGGTAGATGCTAAAAAAGACATCTTGCTATACATCAACAGCCCTGGTGGTTCGGTATATGCTGGTCTGGGTATTTATGATACAATGCAATATGTTGGACCTGAAATTGCCACCATTTGTACTGGTATGGCAGCTTCTTTTGGAGCAGTATTGTTAGCGGGAGGAACCGCTGGTAAAAGATCGGCTCTAGAGCATGCCCGAGTAATGATTCACCAACCTCATGGAGGTGCTCAAGGACAAGCTTCTGACATTGAGATTACTGCCAAGCAATACCTCATTCTGAAACGAGAGCTGAACGAAATCATTGCCAAGCACTGTGGTAAAACTGCCGATGAAGTAGAGGCCGACGGAGATCGTGATTATTGGATGAAAGCCGATGCAGCCAAAGAATACGGAGCAATTGATGAGGTTTTGGTACGTAAACCCAATGCTGAGTAATAATTGGTTGCCACAACAAAATTAAAGCTATTTGTATGCCTTGAATTTCTAAATCAAAGTAATACAACCACCTTTTAATGGAAAACCCAACAATGTTAAACAAAGACGAATTTAGAAAGTATGCGGTAAAAGGTCAGGGGTTAAATGGCCTGGCCGTTGATCAATACCTGAATCATGTAGAAGGCATTGCGCGCACTCAGGTGAACAATATGACCCGCACTGTGATCGAAGAAAGACCTACTAACTTTCGCGAGATCGATGTTTTTTCCCGTTTGATTATGGATCGCATCATCTTTTTGGGAATGGGCATCGATGACGTAGTAGCCAATGTGGTCACTGCTCAACTATTGTTTTTAGAGTCCGTAGATTCCAAAAAAGACATTCTGGTATACATCAATAGTCCAGGAGGATCAGTGTACGCAGGTCTGGGTATTTATGATACAATGCAATACGTAAACCCAGATGTAGTGACGATATGCACTGGCTTGGCTGCTTCTATGGGAGCTGTATTATTGGCCGGAGGAGCCGCCAAAAAACGTTCTGCCCTAGAGCACTCTCGAGTAATGATTCACCAGCCATTGGGTGGGGCTCAGGGACAAGCTTCTGACATTGAAATCACTGCCAAGCAAATCTTGATATTAAAGCAAGAGCTTTATGAGATTTTGTCGAAGCACTCGGGAAAAGCCATTGAGGACATTGAGAAGCATGCCGACCGTGACTACTGGATGAAGGCTGATGCAGCCAAAGAGTATGGATTAATTGATGAGGTTTTGGTAAGAACCCCCAACAGTTAATCAAAATTTTTTGAAATAGACGAACCTGAAGGGGAAAACCCTTCAGGTTTTTTTACCGGGGGAAATGTACAGTTCTTTTTAGAGGTTAATTGATTGCAAATATAAATCTCTTTTTAATCCAATTGGTACTCGTTTTATCTTAATTAGTTGTAAAGATAATGCTTGAAAAGTTCAAAAAAAAACTGTAATATTGCACGCCTTCAATATTAAGCACTAATGGGTTTGAACCTTTCTAATTTTTTAATGCTTATATTTGTATAAGAACAGTATTTAGACTGTTCATTTTATAAACTTACAACTTTCTTGTAGAAATTAATATATGGAACAAGTCTGTTCTTTTTGTGGAAAACGTAAACACGAAGTTTCTCTTCTTGTATCTGGAATAGATGCTCACATTTGTGATAATTGTATAAGAGAAGCATATCAAATTTGGTTGGAAGAATCTGGAGTCCAGAAAGAAAATACACCACCCAAATTTCATTTGATTAAGCCACGTCAGATGAAAGAGTTTTTGGATCAGTTTGTAGTAGGCCAAGACGAAGCGAAGAAAGTAATGACTGTAGCGGTCTACAATCACTACAAACGATTGATGCAAAAGCAACAAGCTGACAACGACGACGTAGTCATTGAGAAATCAAACATTATCATGGTTGGTCAAACAGGTACTGGTAAAACCTACTTGGCAAAGACGCTTGCCAAAATTTTACAAGTACCATTCTGTATAGCCGATGCTACAGTATTGACTGAAGCCGGGTACGTAGGAGAAGACATTGAAAACGTATTGACTCGTTTGCTGCAGGCTGCCGATTACAATGTGGAAGCTGCCGAACGAGGAATTGTATACATTGATGAAATAGATAAAATTGCCCGCAAATCTGATAATCCATCCATTACCCGCGATGTAAGTGGAGAAGGAGTACAGCAAGGTTTGCTTAAGATGTTAGAAGGTTCAGAGGTAAATGTACCCCCTCAAGGAGGACGCAAGCACCCAGAGCAAAAACTCATCACCATTAATACCGAAAATATTTTATTTGTTTGTGGAGGTGCCTTTGATGGCATTGACCGCATGATTGCGAGTAGGTTGCGTACGCGCCCTATTGGTTTTGCTGGAGAAGATGACCAAGACGACATCGATCGTGATAACTTACTACAGTATGTTTCATCACAAGATTTGAAAACTTTTGGTTTGATTCCCGAATTGATTGGACGTTTGCCGGTAGTTACTTATTTGCCACCGCTTACCCATGATACCATTCGCAAGATTTTAACTGAACCAAAGAATGCCTTGGTGAAACAGTATCAGAAGCTGTTTGCAATGGAAAACATCGAATTTACCTTTACCGACGATGCTTTGGACTATATTGTAGACAAGGCAATGGAGAGTAAGTTGGGTGCCCGGGGTCTACGCTCAATATGCGAGGCCATTATGACCGATGCGATGTTTGATTTCACATCTGATTCAGAACATACCGAATTGATCATTGATGGAACTTATGCTCGCGAAAAATTTGAAAAATCTAAGTTAAGCCGTTTGAAAGCTGCTTAATTATCTTCAAAGACATTATATAAAAACTGCCAAATCGCAAGCGTCGATTTGGCAGTTTTTTTTATAATCTGAGACAAGAGCAAAGATTTAGAGGTAATAGTTACAAACCTCCATCACAATGATTGACCGTATTGCCTTTGATCTTGACGACACCTTGCTCAGTGCCATCAATGAATTTCCCTATGAAGCCTTTCCACCCCCTCGTTGGGTACAACTACTGGGCTATGAACCACTGCGCATTTCTACAAAATCGTTATTTAGAACACTTCGTGCACAACACCAGATTGAAACTTGGGTATACACCTCATCTTTTCGTAGTAAATCATATATCAAGCGTTTATTTTGGATATACGGCATCCACCTGGATGGCGTAATAAACGGAGCCATTCACAAAAGACGCCTGAAAAATATGCATTATAAACCTTCTAAATTCCCTCCTGCTTTTGGGATCGATTTACTGGTAGACAATTCGGAAGGAGTGAAAATAGAGGGGGAACAACATCATTTTGAGGTGCTTTGTATCAACCCTTTAGACAAAGATTGGCATCAGAAAGTAGAAAATAAAGTGACCACAATGCTGGGATGAGCTTGGAGAAATGTAGCACGAAGATTTCTTTTTTTGGATTTAAACCTGTTTTTGGT
>CALDJV010000801.1 GCA_937899305.1 uncultured Cytophagaceae bacterium | reverse complement strand
TTCGCACTTGAGAAAATAAATATAGTATGCCTACAATCGCTTGGTTAAACTAACAGTTTTTCATTTTTTAACCCAGTATTGTTCTAAAAAATCACGAATCATAGTTGAAATATCCACTACAAAAAGTATTCTAGAAGTACCTGTTTATCAATGATAAGTACCATGTTTGAGCACAACAAGAGCATTGCCCCTAAAATTCAAGTGATTTTCTGATACCTGAAATGCCCCATCAGGTCCTAAAATGATATTTCAGAAGGAAGGATTGATTTAGATCACGATGCTGAGTGAGCATATACCCAAAATATATTGAGTAAAAACCCTCAAAATCAACTTTCAAAATCTAAGGAATCTATCGAATGATGGCTGTACGGGTTTACCTTTCGTAAAAATGTAGAAAACGGCTGATTATGATAGATACGATTCAGGATATACAATTACTAGAAAAATTTCTGTGGGTAAAAATTGAAAAAGTAACTTCGCATCCAGAAGTTTTGATTGTTACAGCCACGGGAAATTTCATTCCTTATTATGAGTTCAGGAAAGTTTTTACCCACCTTGAAACTTTCGTAGAACAGCTACATACCAAAAAACTTATTTTTGATAAAAGAAAGCTCAAAGTATTTCATCAGCCTTCGATGGAGTGGTATTTTTTGGAGTGGAAGAGTAGAGTGTATAAACTAGGATTGGATACCCACCGCAAAATCTTACCCAAAGACGATGCTTTCAAACAAAGTGTGCAAACTGGCATTGCCAAAATTCACAAGGAACACCAAGATGGCATTTACAAAAAACTCGATATTGCTTATGTAGATAATTTACAAGATGCGATTATGACATGAGTTTATTGTTATATTGTTCCGCCTTCGGCTCATTGTTACAGCTCTCCTGACGAAGGAAGAACCGACCAAAGGGAGCTCTGCGAAGCTAATCTAAATGGCTTTATTGTTCCGCTTCGCTCATTGTTATATTGTTACAGCTCTCCTGACGAAGGAAGAACCGACCAAAGGGAGCTCTGTGAAGCTAATCTTAAATGGCTGCGCGAAGTGACTTATCATTTTTCACTTTACGTTTTTCATTTAATTGCTCCTAACTAAAAAACTGTGGACCATCGACCGTGGACTAAATAAAACTCCGAACTAAAAAGCTTTTCACTTTACCAAAAGGTTGATATATTAAGGGATCAAATCATTTTTCAACTATAATCCCAATCTGTATGGCAAATCAGGACGAACTATCCAATGCTATTCAAAGTTCCGATGCTTCACGCTTACAAGAACTAGCATCTATTAAAAGCGTAGACAATCAACCAGCAACCAAAACCTTTGCAATCAATGCTACCGGAAACCTATTTGTGGCCAGTACACTCAATGGCGATGATGCAGGACTCACCGCTGACGCCGAAAAAGCCTTTGGTCAAGTAAGTGTATTTTTTGCTGCAATGACTAAAGCCATTGCAGAAAGCACCAACCCCAAAACAGGTAAAGCCTATTCATTTTACGATTATCAGGCTATAGATGCTGTAGTAAAGGAATCTGGTTTATTTGTTCAAGTAGGCCAAAATGACATCAACTTCAAAAGCAATAGCTGGGGAGTACAGTTCAGCACTGAGTTGGTACAGGCAGTACTCGGAGGTTTTAGCGGAGACATGGCTTCGGTGGGCAAAGCATTGTTTTCTATGATCACTTCTATGGGAGCCAAAGGTAACTCCGATATTAAAATTAGCGGAAGTTCTAGCAAGCTAGATTCCAAAGTAGGAGCCATCATCTTTGTATGTGAGTACTTGTTAGGGGCCGTTTCTATTAGCCCAATCGTGGTATACATAGATGTAGAAAAAAGCAAAAGCGCATTTGAGGCAGGACCTTGTTTCAAAACCGAAGCTACCAAAACTGAGCTGGTACTACACAAAGAAGTGTATTTGTTTGTTCCCCCGGTATTTATGAGCCAAGCTGGCACTATGAACGAGGCCATGGCCAACCCTGAGTTTCAGAAATTAGTCACTCAAATGAAAGCCGACCTATCTGGTAATAGCAGTGATGATGAAGGTAGTGCAAACAACCCAACCAAGCCTTCGAATCCAACCAAACCAGTTACTCCATCCAGTACCTGATTTTTTGTAGTTTGGCATTTCTCCCAAAACCAACGTGGTCAATATTTTTGTCTGCGTTGGTTTTAGGCTTAGTTATCTTTTTTGTTTTAGCTATTGGCTCTTTAACTTTTTGCCCTGTGGAACAACAATCTCCTCACTCTACTTCTCCATCAAAATCGATCAATTTATTTTCGCCCCTGCCCAAGCAATACGTATTCAACCAAACGGGCAATATCATGATTGCTACTACGGGCGATGTCAATCAACTAGATCATCATTTCAAGTCAATATGTGCCGAAGTATCGGTATTTTTTGCCACCCTCACCAAAGCCATTCATTCGGTTACCAATCCTAAAACCGGACAACCTTTTTCTATTTATAATTACAAAGCATTGCGTAAGGTCATCAAAAACTCGGGCATGTTTGTATTGTTGCACGAAAAAGAAATGACCTTTGAAACCAGTGACCCACTTGAGTTTTTTGGCAAAGAGTTTTTTAAATCGGTACTGGGCATTTCGCTGCAAGAAGATGAACTCGACTTTGCCCAGGAAACCTTTAGTGCCATGAGCAAAGAAGCCAACGAGATTGTAGAAGAAAAATCAAGACGCAACGCGGAGGCCATGGCTCCCCAAAGCCGGGGAGTAGAAATGACCGACAGTACTGCTGAAGGGCTGCAAAATGAAGATGTAGAAGAAGAAAAAGTAAGTAACATCATTTTTGTGTGTGAATCTTTGTTGGGGATGCCCATTGTAAGTGTCATTGTGACCCATGCCCGCCCCGAGGACCTGAAAGAAGAATCTGACGAAGACGAAGCCAAGAAAGAAGAAGCACATCATAAAAGAAATTTCTTTCAAAGAATATTTTCTCCTCATCATGAGTCGGAACATGACCCAGCGGCTCCCGTAAAACGCTCCTGGAACTACCAAAAAGACACTTATTTATTTGTATCACCTCAGTTTTTTAAAGACTATGTGGGGGGCTTGTCGGTAGCCAATACGCCCGAGTTTCAACGGATGATGAATACCATTCAAGGGTACTTGCTAGATGAAGGTTGATAGTGATGAATGATGACTTTCTGGTAAAACAAACTTAGTTATTGCTATTTTTTCAGGACAAACTTGATCAATTTACGTTAAAACCCTATCAAATAATTTATAAAGTATCGTCTAATTAAAACTAAGATCAAATGTCCGAAATGATAAAACCTGTAGTACTACAGCGAGACAACGGCAAAACTTACGCAACCATTACTTACAATCAAGACAAAAAATGGTTATTCATCAATTGGGAAGGCTTTTTGACTGTGGACATGGTCAAGGATGGCTCTAACGAACTATTGAGGCGGGGATATTCAAAAAATATTAGTCAATAATCAGCAAGTACTTGGTCCCTGGGGCAAAGCCAACGATTGGTATGCTGCCGATTGGAACCCGCGCGCCATTGAGGCCGGGCTTACCCATATGGCGGTAGTGGTATCTCCCAATATTTTCACCCAATTATCGCTGGAAGGCTTCATAGAGCTCGAT
>CALDJV010000800.1 GCA_937899305.1 uncultured Cytophagaceae bacterium | reverse complement strand
ACAGATCAGGGTCTATTGCTTTGCCTTCAAAATGGCTGGAATGATGTATTGAGGCATGATCTCGTCAATATATTTTTTCCAAACAAAATATTGTGAATAGTTCCCTGCGTTGAAAGCCACTGTCAGATTGAGTTGGGGTACCCCAAAAATGAGTTGACCACCATTGCCCGAGGCACAAAACGCTTTGTATTGCTCTCCATTTACTTCATAATGATTGATCCACCAATTGTATCCGTAGTTTTTATATTTCGAATTGTTCATAGTGCTGTGCCCTTGAGTAGCAGCTTGTACCCATTTTTTGGAAATAACGCGTTTGCCTTTCCAAGTACCCTGATTGACAAAGAGTTGCCCAAACTTGGCCAAGTCACGAGGGCGCATATAAATGCCTCCCCCCAGATAACCATTTCCTCTCGGAGTCAAATTCATCACAAAGCGATCAATTTCTAAAGGTTCAAATAAGTTTTCGTGCAGAAACTGATAAGTAGGTTGCCGCGAAACATTGCTCACGATTTGACCCAGTACATTGACCCCACCACTGCAATACACTGCCTTTTCACCCGGTTGGCCCACCATGGGCAAATCCAGCGTATATTTTGCCCAGTCAGGTTGTTTGTCTTGACTTTGCATGCGGTCTTCGTTACCCGGCGACTTATAAGTATTGTCATTGCAAGCCAAGCCCGTAGCCATGGTCATCAAATCCTGAATACGTATTTGTTTTTTGCGGGCATCCATATTTTTGATTTGCCCTTTAAACTGGGGGAACAAATCCACCACCTTTTGATCTACACTGGTAAGTAAGTTGCGATCCAGAGCCAAGCCAATCATGGTAGACGCCAGACTTTTGCCAGAAGAGCGGGTATCATGCAAATGATCGCGATGATGACCATAAAAATATTCTTCCAGTACCAATTGGTTGTTATGAACCACCAACAAACTATGCAGTTTGGGGTACTTTTTAGTCAAAATGGCTTCCATCAAGGTCTTTATTTTATCCATATCGGCTCCCGATTGGGCCAAAGAAGCCGTTTGCCATCCATCATTGGTTTGCTTGGGGACTTGGTAAGTATAAGTTTGCTGGCCAATTCGTGGTTGCATACGGGCTTCTTGTTCAGGATTTACCTTATGAAATACCTTGCCCTCCATACCATAAGCATCAAAAGGCATGAGCAAAGTTTGGCCATCTTCGGACAACTCACCTGTGTTCATAGGCTGTTTAGGATTACGAGGACTATATAACATGAGTTTACGTCCTTGTTGTACCACCTTGCTAATGCGCACGTATACGCCCCCATTACGTTCATAATTATAAATATGAGCTTTGAGTTTTCCGGTTGATTGGTCAGTCTTGATAATCAGGTGTACGGTGAGTTGTTGAAACTGCACCTCGCGGGTACCTTCCCAGCCTTGGGCGGTTTTTTTGAGTTTTACTGGCGCCGCATATTGATACTGACGCCAAAACCCTTTGATCAATTGTTGATTTTGGGCGAATGTGCCTTCAAAATGAGCGCCTTTGCTTTTCCAGTCGATTACAAATTGGCCGTTTTTTAAGGCAATAGGCAGCTTGTCGTTACCCAACATTGCTTTCCATTGTCCTGCTTTTTGATAAATGCGAAGCTTTTCAACAAGCTTGCGATCTTTTTTTAGGACCAGTTTCCAAACTCCTTCAGCGCTGGGAGCATTGGTTTTCTGAGCTGGGCATTGGGCCGCGATTATGATGAACCAAAAAGTAAATAATAAATAATTAAGTTTCATAAGGTTATACGGTTGATGAAAAAGTTCAAGAGTTGGGTTTGTGGTCATACAGATATACCGCCAACCACCACATAAAGCTAATGAGGCACATCGTAAGCAGGGTGGGCAACCAATTAAACTGTTGTTGGATGGTGGCCTTTACTCCCCAGACTGCCCAAAACAAAGCAGCACATCCCGATACCCAAAGTCGAATCTTTTTCAAGGTGTTAGAAATTTTTCAATGCTCGAAGTAAGCCAGATTACCCCACCTTTTATAAGAATACATGACCAATGGCTATATAACTACAGAAATGGCTATACATGAAAGGTAAGCATCATTTTGCTATGTCTGATATACTACTAAAAATACCCGACAGGTAGCGTGTACCTGTCGGGTATTCATTGATTTTTTCTGATTTAAAATTACTTCTTGATTTTTAAAATGGCTGGAATGATATAATTGGGCATCAGCTCATCTCTATATTTCCTCCATATGCCATACCTCCGGTAGTTACCGGCATTGAACGCAACCACTAATTTTAGTTCAGGAACTACAAAAATGAGTTGCCCTCCGTTGCCTGAGGCGTGAAAAGACTCATAGGTTTGATTGCCTACCTTGAAACGGTGAACCCACCAATTGTATCCATAGTTTTTATAGGGGTGATTGTACATTGTACTATGCCCTTTGCCAGTAGCTTGTACCCAGGCTTGCGACAATAAACGTTGGCCGTTCCAAGTACCCTCATTGAGGTAAAGTTGCCCAAACTTGGCCAAATCACGGGGGCGAAAAAACATGCCACCACCTTGGTAGCCGTGCCCCTTTGGAGTCAAATAAAAGGTGAAACGCTCGATACCCAGTGGCTCGAATAAGTGTTGGTGAATGAATTCATAATTGGGTTTTCCGGCCACTGTAGTTACAATTTGCCCCAATAAATTGACTCCTGCCGAACAATAAAACGCTTTGTTGCCGGGCTCATTCACCATGGGTAGGTCCAGGGTATATTTGGTCCAATCATCGGGTTCGCGATCGTCATAAAAAACATTTTCGTTTCCAAGCGATTCATCTCGGTCATCGTTGCATTCCAGGCCCGGAGACATCGTCATCAAGTCCCGGATACGCAGGCGTTGCTTGCGTTCATCCAGGTTTTTGATTTGCCCCTTGTATTGTGGAAACAAATCCACCACTTTTTGGTCTACGCTGGTCAGTAAGTTTCTATCCAGGGCCAATCCAATCATGGCCGAGGCAAAACTTTTTCCAGCCGAACGAGTGTCATGCAATTGTTCGCGGTCATAACCGTAAAAATATTCTTCCAATACCAATTTACTTTTGTAGGTAATCAATACACTATGCAACGAAGGGTATTTTTTGGTTAAAATGGCTTCTACCATTCCCTTAATTTTGCCCATATCTGCTCCCAAATCTTCCAAAGAAGCGGTTTGCCAACCATCTTTGATTTGTTCGGGTGGGGCATAAGCATAGGTTTTTTGACCAATTCGAGGCTGCATTCTTGCTTCTTGGCTAGGATCTACTTTACGAAAAACCTTCCCCCTCAGACCATAGTAGTTGATGGGCATGTCCAGGGTGCTACCATCTTGCGACAATGTCCCGTTCAAATTAGGAAGACCATCCAGCGCAATGAATACTTTACGTCCTTTTTGCGTGGTTTCTTGGATTCGTAAAAACGTGCCTTGGTTGCGTTCATGATTATAAATGTAACTCTTAAGTTTCCCAGTGGTTTGATCTTTACGAATCAGGAGAAAAAAGGTGAGCTGTTGAAATTGGACCTCCCGATTTCCTTCCCAGCCCCGCGTTGTTTTGGTAAGTTTTACTGGAGAGGCATACCGATATTGCCGCCAAAACCCCTTGATACTTTGCTGT
>CALDJV010000799.1 GCA_937899305.1 uncultured Cytophagaceae bacterium | reverse complement strand
ACAAATTAGAAACATAAATTGGGAAACTTATTTTTGTTTCATCCCTAAACGATATCAGGGCTTTTCAGACAAATATCCTCGCTTCTGTTTGCAGCCTTTCCTTCATTTTTTTTAATCATGGTCAAACCCTGTTAGAGGCCAAAGCCACACAACAGGGTTTGATTGTTGGCAAGGCATCAAAAAAACAATTGAGCCCTGCCATCATCTTACTATTTTCATACTCGGGAAGCTTCTGTCACCACCGATTTTAGAGGTGCTTTGCGCACGTAATCCTTAGGCAAATGCTTGCGTAAATCTTTTATAAAACGATGAAAGTCTACTGTAATGGTATGGCGTGGAGTACCAATCTGTTTGTAATGAGGGTGGGTGACTTCACGTTCGCACAGTTTGGCTATATTTTTAGGGCGTTCCCATTTCCCCGCTACTTCACGCGCCATAATTTTACTTTGTAGCTCGGCTCCTGGCCAAATGCAACCTAAAGGTTGGAACATTCCTACAAAATACAGGTTGCGGTAGCTTTCGTGGAACATTTTCAAGTAAAGTGGTACTGGACCAGCACTGTAATCAATAAAATCTTTGTCAAAGAAAGGATGTACCAGTACAAAACCAGTACAGGCAATGATGGTGTCAAACTCTTCGTGGGTACCATCTTTAAAATACACCGTTTTGCCTTCGAACCGTTCAATATCTACTTTGGGTTTTACCTTGCCGTGACGTATCTTATATAACAACTCACTATTAATGGTAGGGTGAGTTGCCCCAAATTTTGTTTCGGTTTTGGGTAAACCATATTTTTCGTTGGAGCCAATCATCACATTCACGAGCATGTCAGACATGCGGGTGCGTAACCAAGTAGGTAAAAAATAGGTGCGAGCCCCAAATACATCGGTGGGTACCCCCATCACAAACTTGGGTATGATGCGATAACCCCTTCGCCAACTAATGGAGGTTTGACTACTTACTCGACTGGTTTCTACGGCTACATCACAAGCTGAATTGCCTCCTCCTATTACCAATACTTTTTTATCTCGAAAAGGCTCCGACTTTTTATACACATGGGAGTGCAAAAACTCTCCAGTAAATTCGCCCGGGTACTGTGGATAACGAGGCTGCCAATGGTGCCCATTACACACTACCAAATCGGTAAACACTTCGGTGCGGGCTTCCCCTTGTTGCTCGATGGTTACCTCCCAAGTTTGGTCATCTACCCGATGGCAACGTTGCACCATTGTACCAAACTCGATGTGCTTGTAAAGACCAAAGCGACGGGCATACGCTTGAAAATAGCGACGGAGTTCGTCGTGAGATGGATAATCGGCTACCGAAGGATCAAAATCATCGAAAGTAAAGTCAGCATATTGGGAGAGTGTTTTGGAACTGATGATATGGGTGGTTTCAAATACGCTAGAATGGCTTTCTTGTTCATTAAAAATCCAATTCCCCCCCACTTCCTGGTTGCGATCATACAATACCGCATCGATGCCTTCATCTAATAAATTTTTTAAAGCCGTGATGCCCGAAGGCCCCGCACCTATGATACAAGCTCTTTTGTTTTTCATTTTTGACCCTTTCTATTGATGTTTTAGGAAGAAATATAATTGGGGTGTAGTTCACGGTATTCTTAAAGTTATATCTATTTTTACTTTAAGTACGCTGTAAACTAAATGCCTTACGATTTACTTAATTTACAGCGTGTTAGGTAATGTGAATTAAAAAAATATGACACTAGTGTCATTTTCCAAATATATTAAATTATGACACCAATGTCACATTTTTAACTTATATTTATTAAAATATATCTACGAATAGTGATAAAATGACCAAACGGGAACAGAATAAACAACAAAATGACACCGCTATTGTTCAGGCAGCAATTCAATTATTTGCCGATAAAGGGCTGGAAGCCACTACTATAGGTGATATCGTAACCGCCAGTGGATTGGCCCGAGGTACCTTTTACAATTATTACAAAAGCAAGGATGAAATTTGGGAAAAACTGGTAGAAATGCTTGCTCAGCGGGTCAATGAAGCCATCAATAACCTCAGGCGTCAAGCAACAAACGCCCACGATTTTATATATGAAGCCTTTATAGGGTACGCCCAAGTGCTGGCTGAGCCGCTGGTTTTGTCTTTGATCGTGAAAAATCAAGCCGCTTTCCGTAAGAGTTTATTCTCTAGCCATTCCCTGGTTTCTATTTACAAAGACCTAGAAGAGGACTTGAAAAGCAGTCCATTCTTTGATCATTTAACTGACCAACAATACCAAATGATGAGCTTTGCCATGGTAGGGTCAGGATTAGAAATTATGGTGCAATCGTTTCATCAAGCTACCACATTTTCGGTACAAGAAGCAGGCGTTTTTTTTACTGAGCTTTTTCTGGGAGGCATAGAGCGATTAGTTGGTAGTTAGGAGTTGGTAGTTTTCTTTAGTCCACAGTCAACGGTCCATAGTCCATAGTAGCGCAAAGCGGTACAAATCAATAATTATAATATCGCCTCGCGCAACCATTCAGCCATTAGCGAAGCGGAACAATATAGCCATTCAACCATAGAACAATAAGCCGAAGGCGGAACAATGTAGCAATAAAACAATTTAACAATAGAAAAAATGAACCTGGAACTTTTACATGAAACTCCTGCCCACCCCAAGGCAGACATGCCCCCAGTGCTGTTTTTGCACGGAGCCTGGCATGGCGCCTGGTGCTGGCAAGCCCACTTTATGCCCTATTTTGCCCAACAAGGTTACGAAACCTACGCCATGAGTTTGCGTGGCCACGGCAATTCGCCTCGCAACGCCTCCATCAATGCCCACAGTTTGCAAGACTACATCGATGATTTGACTACGGTAGTGACCCAAATTGGTCGTCCGCCCATCATCATTGGCCACTCTATGGGAGGGTTTATTCTACAAAAATTCCTGGAAAAACAATCTTGCGCGGGAGGCATCCTCCTGGCTCCCCTTCCTCCCCATGGTGTGTTGCGGTTTTCTACCAAACTATTGCTCACCCGAAGCTATGCCTTGCCCAATTTGCTGCGCTTCCATCTCAAAGGCTTGGTCAAAAATACCCGTCGTACCCGTTGGGCATTCTTCTCGGAAGATTTACCCGAAGCATTGGTAGCCCAATACACCAACCAAATGGTGGGTGAATCTTTAAAACCACCCTAAAAAAATTTAGGGAAAGTTCATTGAATGTTTGTAAAAG
>CALDJV010000798.1 GCA_937899305.1 uncultured Cytophagaceae bacterium | reverse complement strand
CCATCATTGAGTTGAATTACCTGGCCAACGAACTCCGTTGGTTGCAATGGATTCGGGCGCAGTAAGTGCTTTGTCAGGGTGGTGAATGACAAATTCACTACCAAGCAGGTGTAGATTGCAAACCTGCACCTGCTTGGACATTACGAATCTTGCCTTGTCATTCTGAACAAAGTGAAAAATCTGCGTGCATTTTGCTGGTTGGAATTACCTTTTTTGCATTATGATAGATACAAATTCTTAGGTTATTATCAATATACCGGGAGAATAGATCAACGGGAGCTCACTAAAGTTAATATGTTGCCCCTCAATAACTTGTATCCAGCAAAGTAAATTTAAGTATATCGATTTTCAATGTTTTACGAAAGACAAAAAATTAGGCTTATCCAGCTTTTTAGAAATCCGGGAAGCGGCATTCATCAGGCCCACGTGGCTATAGGTTTGGGGGAAGTTACCCCACTGACTGCCATTTTTGGCGCTGATGTCTTCGCTCAACAAATCTAAGTGATTACTGTATCCCGATAATTGCTGAAAAGTATTGATGGCTTCCTCTAATCTGCCCACACAGGCCAAGGCTTCTACATACCAAAAAGCACAGATGAGAAAGGTAGTTTCAGGCTCGCCAAAATCATCTTGGTGTTTGTAGCGATAAAATAAGCCTTCGGGGGTTTTCAGTTCCTTTTCTAAGGCGATCAAGTGGTTTTTGGCGCGTTCGCTGTCTGGTTTAAGGTAGCCCATCGTAATCAAATGCAGCGTACTGGCATCCAGATTGGGCGTATCGATGGCTTGAGTATATACTCCTCTGGTTTCATCGTAAGCTCTCTCAATGTATTCTACCGACTTTTGTTGCAGCTTGGTCGCCAGGTTTACCATCTCCTCATCTTTCATAAACTTACCTATGCGCAAAGCAGCCGAACTTCCCGCCCAGTGAAACAAATAAGTATAAGTATGGTATTGGGATTTATTCCTGAATTCCCACAAACCGGCATCGGGTTCGTCAATGGTTTCTTCTATTTTTTGTAACAATCTGAAGATCAATTTCTTAGATTCATGCCGTTCTTCAAACACAAAACGGTTATCGGCATAAATGGGCAGTAAAGACACTAAGATTTGTCCATACACGTCGTTTTGGATGTGTTCATAAGCTTGGTTGCCCACCCTTACCGGAGTATTATTATCCTGATAACCCGCCAAGTCTAGTATTTTTTCCTCAATAAAATCATCTCCATTGATTTTGTACAAAGGTTGCAACCGCTTGTCATCTCTCAGGGCAATATTGGTAATGTATTTAAAGTAGAGCTCCAGCTCTTCAAAGTGTCCAATGTTATTAAAGGCGTTTAAAGTGTAGAAAGTATCACGCATCCAACAGTAGCGATAATCCCAGTTGCGGGTGCTTTGGGGGGATTCGGGCAAACTCGAAGTAGCCGAGGCAATGATGGCCCCCGTATCTTCGTATTGGTGCATTTTGAGTACCAAAGCTGAACGAATCACTTTATTTTGGTAAAAATCACTGATGCTGGTAGTCTTTACCCATTTTCGCCAATACTTGATGGTATTGTTCAAGAAAGTTTCTGCGGTGTCTTGAATACTGGCCTCCATGGGGCTGCCATAAGTCAAGAACAAATACTTGGTTTCGTTGAGCAAAAAATAAGACTCATCTTCTATAAAAGTCAATGATACATCGGTCGTCAGGCGCATTCTTTTTTCCAGGCCCAAATACTCGATATGATTGCTGCCCCGATGGTTTTCGGGCGTAAAATTACCGTAATCTCCCACCGGCCTACACTTGACTTTTACTCGGGGCGAACCCGAAAGCGGTTCTATCTTTCTCACCAGCATCAAAGGACGATAGTAGCGGTCGAAATGATAAAACCGAGGTGCAAAATCGGTGACCCGGTATTTGCCTTCTTCAGTGGTGATTTCGGTACAAAGAACGTTGGTATTTTCAATGTAATATTGCTCACTTTCAAATTTTTCCTGAGGAGGTAAAATAGAAAACTCTCCCCCTTTTTGGCTATCTAGCAAGCTGCCAAATACAAAACTGCTGTCGAATCTTGGAAAACACAGCCAAACTATGTTGGTACTTTTGGCAATATGGCCCAGGTAAGCACAGTTTCCAATTAATCCAAAATCGTAAGTATGTCTATTTTTCATGTATTATTGAATGCTTTATTTTATTAGTAAGATTGAAAAAATAACTTTTCGCTTGTTGCATTATTCCACTTTCGGCTCATCGTTATATGGATAAAGCTCTCCTGACGAAGGAAGAACTGACCAAAGGGAGCTCTGCGTAGCTAATCTTGCGCGAGGCGTCCACTTTTCATTTTACGTTTTTCATTTTTCACTTCATTGCTACCAACTAAAAAACTGTGGACCATCGACCGTGGACTAAAAAAATGCAACTTTATTTTTTACGAATTCCCCAGATCTTTTAAAAGGTCTCTTACCTCGGTCACGTTGTCTAAATAATAATTGGCTTCGGAGCTTCCAGCCCCCACTTTAATGGTAAAAGCGTGTTCGGGCATGGCCTTGAAGGTATCCTCGTCAGTTTTATCGTCGCCTAGTGCAATCACAAAATCCGAAGGGAATTTTTGTAGCCATTTTGTCGCGCCCACTCCCTTGTTGGCGTTCATGGGCTTTATTTCTACCACCATATTGCCTTCCAGTACTTGCAGCCCCATATTATTGGTCAAATACTTCAAGTGGCTGCTCAACTCTCGGGTTCTGAGTTCACCCAAACCTACCTCTACTTTGCGGTAATGCCAGACCAGCGAATACGCCTTTTGCTCTACAAAAGCCCCTGGAGTTCTATTGACGTACAAGTCCATCACTGGATAAATTTCCTTTTGCCAATCGTTGTTCATGCCTACTTGTACCTCCCAATCTTGTTTCATTTCTTTGCTCCAGATGCCATGTTCCGCGATCAAGTCTATGTCCAAATGTCCAAACCATTCTTGCAAAGTATGGTGTTTTCGTCCGCTAATGATCACCACTTGGTTTTTGGAATCTTGGATCAATTGAGTTAAAATATCATAAAGTTCTTGATTGGGTTGGGCTTGTTCAGGCTTTTGGGCAAACCCGGTCAACGTGCCATCATAGTCTAAGAACAAAAGCCTTTTTTCGGCTTTTTGGTAGGCAGTTTTGATACGCTGGATGGTGTTCTCCTCAAGTATTTTGGTGTGCATGTGCGATTGTTGCGCTTTTACCTCGGTCAACCTATCTAGAAATAGCTTCACCCAATGGTGGATGTTATACCTGCGCAAAGAGTTTTGCATGACTTCCATGTGAAACTTTTGTTCGTCTTCGGGCATGGTAAGGGCTTGGTGCAAAGCAGCCACAATCTGCTTGATGTCATTGGGGTTGATCAAAATGGCATCAGACAGTTCTTTGGCCGAACCCGCCATTTCACTCAAAATCAACACCCCGGTTTGGTCCAATCGGCTCGCGATGTATTCTTTGCAGACCAAGTTCATGCCGTCACGCAAAGGAGTTACCAAAGCCACACTGGCCATCCTGTAAAAAGCCGAGAGTGCTTCTAGTGGAAACGATCGGTAAAAATAATGTACTGGAGTCCAGCTTACTCGACCATACTTTCCGTTAATACGCCCTACCAGTTCGTCTATTTCGGTTTTAAGCGCTTGGTATCGGGGTACGGTATCGCGGGAAGGAACCACAATCATAAAAAGGACGATCTTCTCTAAATATTCGGGATATTGCTCAAAAAACATCTCGAGGGCTTGCAGGCGGTTTTTGATGCCTTTGGAATAATCAAGTCGATCAATCGAGAGAATCATCTTTTCATTATTCAAAGAAGAACGGTAACGTACCTCCCGATTGATGGTATCAGGAGCCAAGGCCTTTTTGGCAAATTTATCGTAATCGATGCCCATTGGAAAAGCATCTACCACTACTTTGCGATTGCCTACCTCTACTTCGCCATGAGAATAGGCAATGCCTGCTAAGCGACTCACCGAACTTAAAAAATGACGCATGTCGTCATACGTATGGAAGCCCAGCAAATCGGCCCCCAACATGCCTAACAGCAACTCGCGGCGCCAGGGCAAGAGGCGAAAAATCTCATAAGAGGGAAACGGAATGTGCTGGAAGTAACCAATGCTTAGGTTGGGGCGTTTTTCTCTAATCAGTTGGGGCACCAGCAAAAGCTGATAATCGTGTATCCAAACAATGTCATCGGCTTCGCAAACTTCTAAAATGGCATCAGCAAACTTTTGATTGACTTGTTGGTAGCTTTGCCAGAAATGATCGTTATAAACCGCATATTGGGGGAAATAATGAAAAGAAGGCCAAAGTGTGGCATTGCTAAAACCTTCATAAAAACCCTCTAAGTCGGCTTCAGTCAAAAAAACAGGTTTGAGGCTTTCCGTTTTTAGGTGTTCGGTTACTTGTTTTTCTTCTTGCTCATTGGCCAGGCACAAACCCGCCCAACCCAGCCAAACATTGTTTCCTTCTTTGTAAATAGACCCCAAACCAGTAGCAAGCCCTCCTGCGCTTGGCTTGTAAGTCAAATCATTGTCATTTTTCTGAATTTTAATAGGTAGTCGATTAGATACAATAATAGTTTTGCTCATTTTTGATGTAGTTATTTTTAGGCTCCTTTTGGCAGGAGTCACCCTTTGCCAAGCCCCATTACTCATAGATGAGTAGATGGGAGACAACTCCAACTTTGAATAAAAATGGGTTTAAAGGTAAATAAATGTTCAAAATAAGGAATATAAAAATGCAATCGTTGGAAATGTGCTGGATTATTTCTTAAAAAATGAAATCTGCAAAATAATCCGTTGTTTTGAGGTGGTTAAGTGGAGTATTTGTGTGGTAAATTGTAATATTCTGAGATGAAAAATGGGAAGGGCAATGACCTTATTTTTTCAATGCTTGTACAAGTTGAATGATTTCTCGATTGATGATCTCCGCATTTTTCTTTTTAGTAAAAATACTACTGTGGTTGCCATCCACTAATATTTGCTTGCCACTGGTAGAAAGTTGGGTATACTCCTTTTGCATTTCTATGGTTTTGGCCAATTGTTTCTCTGGGTCGAGGCTTGCAGCGCGATAGGCTTCCTGGTTGATGGCTACCGCAGTAAAAACCCTGATGGGTATTGCCCCAAATTGATTGGCCTCACCTGCTTGTTTCAAGGTGATATGGTATTGCCCAATTTCTTTGGCGTAGGTTCGGGCTAACTTTCCATCCAGCAACAAATCAGTGATGCGATCATTGACTTGGTCGGGGAGCCCTTCGCCTGATAACAAAGGCCCAAACAAATGGTCATAAAGCCCGATTACTCCCAGGTCGCCCAGCAGTGCCATCGCCTGATATATCCTGATGACTGCCTTATATTTAAAAGAAGATTGCTTGGGTGCATTGCCGCGTTCTACTTGTTGAGGATGGGTGGCATCCAGAAAAACCATTCCGGCCACTTCCTTGGGGTACAATTGGGCAAACACCCGTATGTAAGGTCCACCCATTGAATGACCCGCCAAAATGTAAGGAGGCGTTTCGCCCGCTTTTTCTAATAATCGATGCAATTCACGAGCAATTGTTTTTGGGGTGCGTGGGGTATTGCTTTCATCGCTGTATCCAATGCCTGCTCTATCGTAGCGAATGACTCGTAAGTGTTTTTTGAGCCCTTCACTCATCCAGTGATAATATTCACTGGATGAGCCTGCTCCGCCTTCAATGACCAAGGTGGGTAATTGGCTTTTTTCTCCGGTAGCCTGAATATGGAGCTTGAAACCACCTATGTCTATCAGTTTGCCCATGGGCTCATGTGGCTCAGGACCAAACACCCGAAAAGCCAAGCCTGCCAGAATAATAAGGGTGAGAAGTGTGCCAATTGATATGCCTATCCACTTTAAAATTCGTGTAAAACTTTTCATTGCAAAAAATGATTTGAGTTCAATAATATTTGGCCCAAACCTAAAAACATTGAGGTATACTCTATAATTATTTTGATGAATGACCACCAAAACGTGATACACCTTATCTGGGGCGAGCTCAATCTGGGTGGAGTAAAAAATGACCGTGTTTGACCTTAAAAAGACAGGGTTGGTCAAAAATATTAGGAGCCGATATCAGAAGCTTTATTGGTCTCAGCTCTGGGTTAAAACCCTGCACTTTCAGTGCAATACTTTAGTAATGCGAAAAAATCGGGTCTCGTCTGCGAATTTGAGCAACTTGCCCGCATTGCGACACGGGTTGGCTAAAGAGGACTTTCAGTCCGAGCGCAAAACCCCTGTACTTTCAGTGCAGGGTGGTTTAGTTTTGGCTTTGTTCATATCTTTTAGATAGGAGGGATAATGTTACATAGGCTGCAATTAAAGTAAATTTAGGTTGGGTTCAAAATGAGAGGACTTTCTTTGGGGGGAGGACAGAGCAATGCTGTTTCCTTAAGAAAAACATGTTTAAAAGAATTATTCCGCGTTTTTTTAAGAAAATATGTATATCAGATAAGTCAATTTTCCATAAAACGAATAATAATTACATACTGATAATCAGTCACTTGTTATTTCTCGCTCCCTACTTTTTGCTCCAGCTCAAAAAGTAGGCAAAAACGCCGTCGCTGTATTTTGTGTTGGCTAAACTTACTACGTTGCGCCTAAAATGATCAAACATTCCACCCTCGCACGAAATCAGCCGCACTATCCAGGGTGTCAGTGATCATTTTTTAACGGCTCCACTTCATAAGTTCTTAACGCCCACAAAATAAGGCGAAATGAAAAACGGTATTATTGACGAAATATCTTTAATTAAATTACTGACTGACCTTTCGCAGGTCAAATATTTGTTTATTTCTAATAAATACCAGTTACGAAGTTCAGGTTAAAATGCGAATAACTAGATTTCATTAAGCCTTTCATTTTTTTCTACAGCAAAAAAAACGAAACAAAAAATGCCGCGGCTCTAGTCTGTCTAGCTAAACTTGATCCATTGCGCCTAAAATGTTCAAACATTCCATCCTCACGCAAAGCCAGCGCGCTACCAAAGGATGTCAGTGATCATTTTTAACGGCTCCATGAATCAAGTTCTTAGTAAAACTACATAAATAACCTAATCCATTTGGCTGATCTCTCGTCGCTATACTTCTTCAAAAAATAGTTCCGTAGCTTTGGCTACGCAAAGATTTTTTGAATCGCCTAGCAACCAGATATTACACCAAATTTGGATTACTTTATTTTTTCCGTTTTACTTAGCTCGACT
>CALDJV010000797.1 GCA_937899305.1 uncultured Cytophagaceae bacterium | reverse complement strand
TTATACAAATTAGAAACATAAATTGGGAAACTTATTTTTGTTTCATCCCTTAGTCCACTAATGCCACCTCCCCCACCCAAAGCCTGTGCTTCGGCATGCATCAATAATACTTCGGCATAGCGAATTACCTTCTCATTTTTAGGAGACTGTTGTACGTTTAATAATTGGTCTACGGTTTCCCAGGATAAAAAATATTTACGGGAATAGTTACAGTCTTCCAAATTGGGGCGTAACCAGCTCATTTGCCCTTCGGCTACTGGGCTACCCCAATTTTGGGCTAGTTTTGGTGAAGCTTGCGACAAATCGGTACCTACGGTAATAAAAGTAGCGTCAAAACGAGCATCATTGGTGCGATCATATTGCGCGGTCAAGTCACCCAAGGGTAACATATTGCTAAACGATGTGTAACGCCCCGATACCCAGGTAAAACACATTTGCCACATTGCTGATCCTTGTGAATTTTGATTAGCGGCTTCAAAGTTTGCTGCAGTAAATCCATCACCGTACTGAATTTCTAAAATGGATTCTACACCATTCTCATTATCCAAGCTAAAGTTATCAGCAAAGTTGGTTTCTAAGGAAAACTCTCCCGAATTGATCACCTCTTCGCAATACTTTGCACAAGAGGCATAATCTTTCTGGTATAGTTTGGATTTTGCCAATATGGTTTTGGCCAAGCCGAGGGTTACTCTACCTGCCACAACCCCTCCTTTGGGAGCCAATGATTTGCTGTCGATGGCTTCCATTAAGTCCTTATCAATTTGGGCGTATAGTTCGGCAGTAGTAGACCTGCTCAAAGCTGGGATGTCATCCGTACTTTCAATATTGTTGAGGATTAATGGTACTCCCCCCCACATTCTGACCAGTTCGAAGTAATAGAAAGCACGCAAAACTTTGGCTTCGGCAATGACTTGCTGTTGCACCTGCGGGCTGGACCAGTCATTAAACTCTGCTGCTTTTTCAATTACGATATTGGCCCTATTGACTCCTGTGTACCATTTTTTCCAAAGTTTTTCTACACTTGGATTGTTGGCATTCATAAGGCTAAAATCATCCATGATTGTTCCAGCCGTCCAAAACGAGGCAAATTGAGAGTGCAAATCATCGGCTCGGATGCCTTGCCACATTAATGGAAATACATGAATACCATCTACTGATTGCCACTGTAATACTTCATAAGAGGCATACAAGGCCGCTAGTAGATTTTTTTCAGAATTGTAACTATCGCCACTTAAAGAAGATGCAGGCTGGACATCTAGTAAGTTATTTTTACAAGAAAATGTACATGTTACAATGAACAGTAGTGCTGTGATTTGTTTAATATATCTGTTCATGTGTAGGTCAATTTCAAAGGGTTAAAACAAACTGATTTGAAAACCACCCAAAATGGTTCGAGGCTGAGGGTAAAACCCACGGTCAATGCCCACATCTAAAAAGGCTCCTGCTGATGATTGACCTATTTCTGGATCGATCCCTGAATAATTGGTGATCATGAACAGATTTTGAGCGGTTACGTAAAACCTGATCTTCGACGCTTTTAAATAATTAGAAATACGCTTAGGCAAGGTATAACCAATGGTAATGGTCTTCAACTTCAAAAAAGAACCGTCTTCGATGTAGTAATCTGAGATTTGGTCGTGTCCGTTGTTGTTACCAAATAGATTGGATCGAGCCACTGAGGTATTTTGATTAGACGAAGTCCACGAGTCTACAAATGAAGCAGGTTTATTTACGTTGACCGCATCAGGACGAATGTAGGCTTTGTAAATGTCTTGCCCCTGATTGCCCAACATAAAAAAGCTAAAATCAAAACCTTTGTAGTTTACGCCTGCGGTAATTCCATAAATCAAATCGGGGTAAGGATTACCAATGAAGGTTTGATCTTGGTCGTCAATGGTACCATCTCCGTTCAAGTCTTTGAACTTGAGATTACCGGTATCGTCTAAACCATCGGTTTGATACCCATAAAAACTCGCAATGGGGTGCCCTACATCCGTCCGAGAAATGGGCTGTTGCCAAGATGGTTGTACAAAAGCCGAGGCAATTGGTTGCCCTTCTCCCAGCGCAGTTACTTTGTTGCGACTGGTAGCAAGATTGACTTGTACATTGTAAGAAAAGTCTTTGGATACCCGGTTTTTGTGGTTAATCAAAAGCTCAATTCCTTGGTTTTCTACATCAGCTACATTTTTAAACGGAGCGGTTTGTCCAACTAAAATGGGGGTTCCGGTAGGCGCCAACATGTCAGTGGTTTTCTTCACGTAGTAGTCAAAAGTAATTCCTAGGCGGTTGTTGAATAAATTCATATCTATTCCGAAATTGGTTTGAGCCACCCGCTCCCACCTGATGTCCGGATTGGCCAAAGTCACCGGGGCAATCCCCAAGGTTTGGTTGCCATTCAGAATATATTGCGCCGAGGTCGTAATTTGAGAAGTGTACTGGTAATTTGCAATTTGGTCGTTGCCATTTACCCCCCAGCTGGCTCTTAGTTTTAACAAATTCAACGCTTTGAACCCTTTCAAGAAAGACTCTTCTGATACGTTCCAACCAGCTGAAAATGATGGAAAATATCCAGTACGATTGTTGGCTCCAAATTTAGAAGAAGCATCGGATCGAATGGTTGCACTAAACAGGTAACGATCTTTATATGAATAATTTACCCGCCCAAAATAAGACAACCAAGCCGTCTCGTTGATATTCACTGGGCTAACCACAATCTGCGAGGGGTCATCCATCAATGAAAAATTGGCTTCGGCCAATGAGTTGACAAAAAAACCAATTCCTTGCATAGAACTCACGCGTGACTCATCACGGATGATACTCATCCCTGCCAAGGCTTGTAACTTGTGGTCTTTTCCTGAGGGCAAGTCATAAGTCACGGTATTTTCCCACTGAGTTCTCCAAAATTTAGTTTGGCTCTCGGTTAAACTCGCCGCAACATTGGTAAAGGTTTGTTCAGGGAAATCGTAGGTAGGAATGAAGCTACGATCGTTTAAGTTGAAACTATAATAAGAGAAATTGGTAGCTACTTTGAAGTTGGCAAATTTATAACTCGCTGCCACTCCGGTAGATACTACATTATTTACCGCGTTTTGATTGGTTAATTGCAAGGCCAACATAGGATTGGTAACCGCTCCTACCACGGGCAATTCTACCCCATTGTACATCGGCACTGGGCTTTGACGACCAGGATTAAAAATCTCTCCATTGGCAGCAAACAACGGATAAATTGGAGGTAGGGCATTCAAATAATTCATAATTCCAAAACCAGTTTCAGGGGTGTTTTCTCGCAAATAGTTACGATCGGTTTGCGCCAAAGTACCATTTACTGAAATATTGAACCCTTCAAACAAATCTTTTTCAAAAGTACCTCTTACCGATCTACGTTGAAAGTTAGATTTACCCAAATTTCCTCCTACCATTCCGTCCTGATTGAACAATCCCGCGCTGATAGAATAAGAATAATCGCTGCCTCCATCTACTATATTCGCAAAGAAATTACTGATGGGCGTTTCTTCGAATACGGCATCGTACCAATCAGTATTGGGTAAAGCTGCTGCTTCGGCACTGGTAAACTTTCCTCGGGCAGGTACCGAACCTCCCAAACCAAATTCATTGTAATAATCTACTGAATTGTTGTAAAAAGAAATGTACTGATCTTTGTTCATCAAGTCGGGCTTATTAAAAAGCGACTGTACTCCATAATACCCACTAACGCTTATTTGAGGATTCTTAAGCCCTCTTTTTCCGGTTTTGGTTTGCACCAATACCACTCCATTTCCTCCTCTAGCTCCATAAATTGCTGAAGAAGCGGCGTCTTTTAACACCGACATACTTGCAATGTCTGAAGAATTTAAAAAATCTAGATTGGGTACCTGTAATCCATCTACCAAATACAAGGGAGCCGAATTAGAGGAGGAAGAAACCCCTCGAATGCGTACTGTAAGTGGTGCTCCAGGCGATCCAGATTCTTGTAAAACAGTGACTCCGGGGGCCGTACCCTGTAAAGCTTGCTCGGTACGATAAATGGGCAAAGCCTCAATAGATTTGGAGGTTACTTTTGAAATCGCGGTAGACCTGGTACGGTTGTTTTGAGTTTGACCGTAACCTACCACTACAATTTCGTCAAGCGTTTGTTCATTTTCTCCCAAGGTAATGTTAATCTGGGTTTGAGCACCTACTTTGACTTTTTGAGTCGTATAGCCAATAAAAGAAAAAACGATGGTTTCCCCTGTTTTGGCTTCTATGCTGTATTTTCCGTCCTGATCAGACACTACCCCACGAGAGGTGCCTTCTATCATGACTGTAACCCCAGGAATGGGTCCTTCTTTTGAAGATACTATGCCTTGTACTTTTGAGGTTTGAGCCAACACTCCAGTGCTGGTAATCATTACCAGCAACAAGAGGGAGCAACACCAGCAAAGCAGCTTGTTGCTCGTATTTCGAATAATTTTAATCAACTGCATTGTCATATATTTTTAAACCATTGTATAAAAACTGAGTAATTTTTCTAAATCAAATTATAAACTTATAGGACAAAATAATTTCATTTTATAGCTCATAAGTAGTGTTTTGAAACCGCTTATCGAACTAGACAATAAAGGTTTTAGCTAAAACTTTTTTCGGATATCTCATTGAACAATTTTCCAGAAATTGATTGTTGTGATGCATCTTTTAAAAAATCAATTTTTGGACTCTTCAACGAAGAAGTTGTACAACTAAGGTCCAAGATGTATTCATAAAATCCAAGTGCAGCGAGGAAAAATATAAAACAAAAAGCACTGATAAACAGGCAGTTATATTTAGCGTATACGCTTTAACCACATATTGAAAAACTTTAAAAAAATGGGTTTAAAAATCAAATAGAGGGTTCCTCTGGCATATGAAGGGGCATTATTCATACGCATAAAAAAATCAGTGCTTTTGAGAAGAAAAATTTAAAGTTGAAATGGTTACCCATCGAAAACGCCTCTATAAATCATTTTGATTGCAGGTATCACACTGGCAAAACATTCTTGGAATAATTATATTTTAAGGCAATATTTATCCCATATCACTTGCTTTCGAAGTTGGTGTTTATGCCTCCTTCTTCCCAAATCAATTGAAGTGTGAAGGGTTCAATACGCTCTAACTAATCCAGAATCAATCTCCCCCAACCATCCAAATGGTCGTGTTTGTCAGTGTTTTTATTTACTTTCATTTTTTCCAAGATCTTTTTTCTAAATTTCCAGCAGGTGGGTTGGCGCATAGATAGGATTTGAGAGAGTTCGGTAGAAGTGATATCACCATTGTTGGCGTATACCAAAAAGAGCATATAAAACGACTTTTGAATAGGAATATGGCTATGGTGAAAAATGGTGTTTACCGTAGCCGATTCGTTGTACCCACATTTGCTGCAGCGACGAGCAAAATGTCCTTGCCCTTTGGTAAACTTGGAACTTTCACAACGAATGCATTCAAAACCATCTGACCACTTCAGCTCTGCCAAATACTTATAGCAAGATTCATCATCAGGGAAAATTTGACTAAACTCGGTAAAGTCTACATCGCGCAATAGTACTCGGGCTTTGGTCACTTCCTTGACGTTGCTCTGCAGCTCTTGGTTTTCTTTGTTCAGTATCTCATTCATCTGTTTGATTTCTTCGGATTGCTGCTCCAATTCCTTGTTTTTTTCTTCAATCACTTGATTCTGTCGAGCAATTTCCTCGGTACGCTCAATCACTTTTTGGGTAATGATCTTTTCGTTTTCCTGCAAATGCTCAATCATTTGTTCTTGAGCCAATTCTTTTTCTTTTTTAATTAACCGCAGACGATAAGCCAATGCTAAAGAGAAAAATACCACTTCTACCAATAAACCAATGTTGAGACTATAGATGTAAAAGATGTTGAACAAGGCCACCCCATTTTTTCGCAACGCCAGACTAATCAAACCAATGAGGGTAAATGAATATCCCAATAAAAAAAACTGGGTCATGGCTTTGTTACCTTTATAGTACATGCGGGCTGCTGCCAGATAAATCAAGAGAAAAGGAATGAGCAAAGCAAAAGTATAGGCATGACTATAGATAGGGAAAAAGGCGGTGAGTAAAAAATACCCAGCAAACAGCAACAAAATTAGATTGAGTAATCGGTTGGTCCGTGGAGCATTCTTTTCCAGCTTTAAAAAAGTACGGGCATAGATGGTAAAAAATACCAAAAATACCATATGTACCGATTTATCCACCAAAATATTCACAATGGGCGAATTGTACCAAATGTATTGAAACCCTAATCCATCTTCGGCATATGATACCAGAATACAACTCAACACATATAACACATAATAGAGGTACATACGCTCTCGTACATATACAAACAACATGAGGTTGTAGATGGCCATAATCACCAAAATACCATAATAAATGCCTAGCAAATGGTATTCGTTGAGGGCATAATACACAAAGTGGTTATTGGCGTGTAATTTTATAAAAAAGGGGTTGAAACTATCCGACTTTACATAAAAGTAAACTGTCACCAATTGATTACTGGTATAGGGTATTTCATACAGAAAGTTTTTATGACGATATTTTCGGCGAGTAAAGATTTCACGATAACCTGCTTGGTCAAACTTCGTCAATTGGTTTTCAAACTGAATGTAGGCCTTGATATGACTAATGTGGGCATCTAATACTTCCATAAGCCAGCGCGTTTCGGTTTCCTTGCCAAATTTTATCTGAAAACGAATCCAATAAGCGGTATTGATTTTTTTGACTCCTGGATGATCTTTGAATCCCCCTTGAAAACGATGATTGTGTTTGCCTTTTACAATATCCTGAATGGTCAATTGGTTACTCAAGTCTTCTAACACTTCCAGATTTTGAGGAGCCACCATCAACTCCTGTTGATTTTTTTGGATGATGACAGGGTCAGTTGAAAATGCTTTGGCTGAACTCCACACAAAGCAACAAATCAAGCCTACCAAAGCAATAACTCTCATAATTTATAGTATAGTAATTCTTTAAAAGTTACAATACCCAATCACGAAGTTGTGTTGGATTTTGTTGTCTTGTTTTCCAATACTTGCCTTACAATAATAGCAAATAACCATTAAAAAATTTCACTTTTAGCGACTTCTCTGCCAGCTTTTTTTTGAATAGTTCAAATTTTGAAATCGCATTGTTTATAAAGTATTTAGATCAGAAATTTATTTTTCACCATTTTATCACGCTACTTTTTTTTAGT
>CALDJV010000796.1 GCA_937899305.1 uncultured Cytophagaceae bacterium | reverse complement strand
AAACAATCACCTTGATCGTGCCTGGTAAGAAGTAAAAATAATTTCACTCGTTTTATAAAATTAAGGCAATTACTGTATTTTTGCTTCTCCAAATACTTGGAAAACGAGAACGTCTCATTTTCCTGATTCAAAGAGTTAACACTTTAAAATTAATACTTTGGAAGAGCAACTTACTACTGTTGAAACAGCCATGCAATTGGGCTTGTTAATTGAGGAATTCGAAAAAATCAAAGGCTTATTGGGTCGTACCCCTAATTTTACTGAGCTCAGTGCCTTTTCGGTGATGTGGTCGGAGCATTGTTGCTACAAAAGCTCCATCATATGGCTAAAGAAATTACCCAAGAGTTCTCCCCGAATGTTGGCCGAAGCCGGAGAAGAAAACGCGGGTCTGGTAGATATTGGCAATGGTTTGGCTTGCGCTTTCAAAATTGAATCTCACAACCACCCATCGGCTATCGAGCCTTACCAAGGAGCGGCCACCGGAGTAGGTGGTATCAATCGTGATATTTTTACAATGGGAGCTCGTCCTATTGCCCAATTGAACACCTTGCGCTTTGGTGATATTTCTCTCGAGAAAACCAAACATTTGCTTCGTGGGGTGGTCAAAGGTATTGGGGATTATGGCAACGCCTTTGGAGTACCTACGGTGGGAGGCGAAATTTACTTTGACCCTTCTTATAATACCAACCCCTTGGTCAATGCGTTTTCGGCAGGTATTGTAGAAACCGACAAAATCGCCAGTGCCATTGCTTTGGGTGTGGGTAATCCAGTATTTATCGTGGGATCGGCAACCGGAAAAGACGGGATTCACGGCGCAGCTTTTGCATCGAAAGACATTACCGAAGAATCGGCCAAAGATTTACCTTCGGTACAAGTTGGAGATCCTTTCCAAGAGAAATTACTATTAGAAGCAACCCTGGAAGTCATTGCTACCGGAAATGTGGTAGGAGTACAGGATATGGGGGCTGCCGGCATCATTTGCTCCTCCTCTGAAATGAGCGCCAAAGGAGAGCACGGAATGGACATTGACCTGGACAAAGTACCTTTGCGACAAGCTAACATGTTGCCTTTCGAGATTTTACTGTCTGAGTCGCAGGAACGCATGCTGGTAGTAACCGAAAAAGGTAAAGAACAGGAAATTATTGATATTTTTGAAAAGTGGGATTTGAACTGTGTGCAGATTGGTACAGTTACCGATAGTCAACACGTCCGCTTTTGGCAAAAAGGCGAAATGGTAGCCGATATTCCGGCCAATGCTTTGGTATTGGGCGGGGATGCTCCTATCTACGAACATAGCTACACCGAGCCTACTTATTATAAACAATACAAGGAATTTAAGACTGAAGACCTTCCTGAACCGGAAGATTATACAGAGGTAGTCAAGTTTATGATGACTCACCCTAACATTGTATCTCGTAGGTGGGTGTACGAACAATACGACTCTATGGTAGGTACCGCCAATACTTCTACCAATTCTCCCGCCGATGCTGCGGTAGTGCATGTCAAAGGTTCGGACAAAGCCATTGTGATTGCGGTAGATTGTAACGGGCGTTATGTACAAGCTGACCCAAAAATTGGGGCCATGATTGCAGTATGCGAATCCGCCAGAAACGTGGTATGTGCAGGAGGTGATCCAGTGGCCATCACTAATAATCTCAACTTTGGCAACCCTTACAACCAAGAGGTGTATTGGCAGTTTGTTCAAAGTGTGAAAGGAATCATTGAGGCTTGCGAAAAACTGGAAACTCCCGTGACGGGCGGAAATGTAAGTTTCTACAACCAAGCTTCTACGGTGAGCAAAGAAGGAGGAAACGTAAGTAATGCGGTGTTCCCTACACCTACCATTGGTATGTTGGGCTTGATGGAAAACTTGGAAAACCGAATGACCCTCGATTTCAAAAATGTAGGTGACTTGATTTACTTGGTTGGAGAGCCCAAAAACGATATTGCTGGATCGGAATATGTATATTCTTATCACAATTTCAAAGAATCTTCGGCCCCTTATTTTGACCTGGAGGCCGAGTATGATCTACAGCAAACCATCAAGCAACTCATCAGTCAAAAGCAGATCCAATCGGCCCATGATATTTCTGATGGTGGTTTGTTTGTCACTTTGGCCGAATGTGCCATGCCTCGTCAATTAGGCTTTTCTATTCTGACTACTTTCAATGAATTAGAAATTCGCAAGGATGCCTTCTTGTTTGGTGAAACCCAAAGTCGGGTAGTGGTCACTATCAAAGCAGAAGATCAAGATATTTTTGAGGATTTTATGAAGGAGCAATCGGTACCTTATTTTGAGGTTGGCGTAGTTACAGTCAGTGACTTCAAGGTAGATACTCAAGTATTGATGACTACTGAAGAAGCTACTGAATTATATGACAATACTTTAGGCAAGCATATGGATGCTTAATCTAAAAAAATCTAAAATCGTTGATCGACATTCTTTATTCGTCATTGGCACAATATCGA
>CALDJV010000795.1 GCA_937899305.1 uncultured Cytophagaceae bacterium | reverse complement strand
GTTCTGTAATTTAAAAGGCCAAAGTCGAGCTAAGTAAAACGGAAAAAATAAACTAATCCAAATTTAGTGCAATGTCTTGGCGCTAGACAAGTCTAAAAAATTGGCTAACAGCAGCGCTATTCGCTCTATTTTTTGACGAAGTATAGCGGCCAGAGATCAGCTCAATGGATTAAGTTATTTTTGTAGTTTTACTAAGGTATATTATTCGTCTTCTTTTAGGTGTTTTATTTCTGCTTTCAATGCTTTTACCTGTTTTTGATATTCTAGGATGTATTCCCGCATTTTTTGTTCGGTAGATTGCATATCTGTTTCATTGGCCTTCATTTCGGCCATTACTTTATTGGTCTCAGCTCTGGGTTAAAACCCTGCACTTTCAGTGCAATACTTTAGTAATGCGAAAAAATCGGGTCTCGTCTGCGAATTTGAGCAACTTGCCCGCATTGCGACACGGGTTGGCTAAAGAGGACTTTCAGTCCGAGCGCAAAACCCCTGTACTTTCAGTGCAGGGTGGTTTAGTTAACTTTTGTTCTTTTTCCAGTAATTTTCTCTTCTCTTCTGAAAGCGCCTCCCGGGTAGCCGTGATTTCATCAATATTTTGCCGTAATTCTTCTTCTTGAGCCATCAAAACCTCGGTTTGCTCTCTAAATTCGCTGAGTAGCCTGGCATTAAGGGCATTATTAATCATGCTTTCTACCATGCCCGCCAAACTTTTCACCATTCTCTCGAGCAGTTCATCGTATTGTGGCAACACTGGAGTAATAAAAGTGATTTCGAGTACCCCATATACTTGATCATTAAAAACCAGAGGCAGGATGCGAACAGTGACACTTTCGATCTCTATGCTACTGAATGTTACTCGTACATGACGGGCAGGTATATTGTCAAACTTTAGAATGTTTTGTGAAGAAATGGCTTGCCCAATGATTCCATCATTACAGTGAGTCGTTTTGTTTTTGATAGACTCCATTTGAATTGTGTAGCTGGCAGTAGCTGTATAAGCATCCTGGTCGCTGTCATCTTCTAAACTGTTGTCTAGGATATACAATATACCACTGAATGCATTGGCAAGCTGACCCAGGTAATCAATCACAATCTGTGAGAATACGGATACCGATTTGGAATGATGAAGCCTCAGGAGTTCATCAAACTTGTTGAGATTGGAATCTATCCAAAAGCGCTCCTCTAAATTTTTTTTTGCGTCTACCGCTTGGGCTAAAGTTTGCTTTTGATGCAACGCTTCGGGCTTTTCTTGGCTTGCCTTCATTTTAATAGGTGTCTAAGTTCGATGGAACAATGATGATTCGCTGGTATAAACTATAATTGCCAATTTGCACTAAATTCGGATACCGATACAAGTAATATCGTCACGTTGCTCTCCTTGTTGTTTGAAATTTAGCAAATCTTTAAGAATCATATACTGTTGAGCGTACATTTTTTTTTCAGCAGATTGTTCCAATACATTTTGCCAACGTTTTGTGCCATACCTTCGGCGTCTGGTATTGCAAACATCGGCCAGGCCATCAGTAGAAAAGTAGAGGAGGTCATTTTTTTGGAGTACAATGTGATGATTGATAAAAGTAAGATGGGGTTTTTGTAGGTGTCCTCCTCCAATAAAAGTGCGGTCACCTCTAATGATACGCAATACATTTTGACTTCTAAGGTAAAGGTCATGTTTGGCCCCAGCATAAGTAATGTCGTACTCCTCTTGGTTTTTACGGTACTTAAACCTGCAAATAGAAGCCTCCATACCATCGTGATTCCGAGTGGTTTCTTGTTTTAGCACCTCCCGAATACCGCGGTGTAGCTTAGTTAGAATTTGGGCCGGATCACTTTCTCCTTTGATGTTGACAATTTCATGCAACAAAGTATTACCAATCATAGACATAAATCCACCTGGTACTCCGTGCCCAGTGCAATCTACCACTGCCATAATAAAATAGTCGCCTTTCTTAAAGTCGCATTGCGAAAACCAGAAAAAATCACCCGAAACTTGATCCTTGGCCTGATAAATAACAAAATACTCGGCAAAAAGCTTCAGGAGTCTCTTGGGGTCTGGCAAGAGCGATTTTTGGATGGTTCGGGCATACTTTATACTTTCAATGAGCCGATTATTGGTATGCTTGTATTGGTTAAAAGCAATTTCAGTGGCGGTTTTTTGTTCCTCCAATTGAATCTGAGTCACTTGTAGCTCTTGAAATGCCCCTTCAATCGATGCTTTTTGTTCATACAGCTTCTCGAGTAGTTGTTGCTTGTAATTATTGTCTAAAAGATTATTCAGTACCGCAGCGAGCTTTAACGAGGTATTTTCAAGGATAAAGACTTGCCGTTTTTTTAACGGATTTAGATAGGTAAGCTCCATGACACCACTTACTTGCTTATTAAAAACAAGTGGTATGATCATGATACTGGCTACTTTTATTTCAATTCCGGCAAATGTAGTAGTGAGCCCTAAATGAGTAGTGTCAAAAAGTTTGGGTTTTTGAACCCTCACGACTTCGGTGATGATGTTGTCTTCTTGTTTTAGGTTTTTAATAATTAACTCATTTGCCGATACCCCAAAGTGAGCTGCTACTTGGTAATCCTCATCCTTATGATCGTAAACATAGAGTACAGCTCTGAAGGTTTGAGTTACACTTGCAAAATACTCCAGTACTTGAGCACAAAAATCGTTTAAATCCAAATGAAGGTGGGTTTGTAACCAATCCTCAATGGTCAGCAATTTTTCAAAACGGCTTGTTTTGAGTGAAACCTTGGGAATAAACCTACTATTATCCTGGGCAGCTTGGGAATGTACATGAGTAGATTTAGTCATGGTAAAGTAAGATAAGTATCAGGGAATGATATTTTATTGCTGTAGCAAATCATGATACAACAAGTTGCCTAATACCATGCAAAAACTTGCCCATCCATTGCATCTGATGTATTTGTTTACCCAAATCAATCATTTTAAGATTTTTGTAAATATGCGAATAGTTCCATCAGATAAGCTACCCCCAAGTGTATGAAAATACCACCATATATAGAACGACTATAGTAGCTGAATATCCCTAGTAACAACCCTCCAAAAAATGAACTGATGGTTTCTCCTAAAGGCTTGCCCAAATGAAAGAGGCAGTAAATACCAGCGGCTAGAATGATGGCGCGCGGACCAAAGTAGCGGCCAATGAGAATAATTAAAAAACCTCGGAAAAAAAGTTCTACAAAAACAAAATCTATCCCATAGAGGAGTTCAAATACTGCTGCAGTAAGCCAACTGGGGATTTTTAGATAGGCAGCCGCAAAGTTGGCTTTGTAGATGGGGTACTGAGCCAAAAAACCAGAAGTGGTAGAAGCCCAAAAAACAAAAGGCGCAATGAGTACAAGTAAAATGAGATAAGGCGCAGGATGAAAAGCCTTGTCTGAGAAGCCGTAAAGAGGACCCTTGTGGCGATCATAAAAACGCCAGATGAGGTATACTGGAAGCGCAAAAATAAGTATCCGAAAGCTGTAAATTGTAAGTTGTTCGGCCCAGTATTGCAAGCTAAATGGTACCTGGGCCTTGATCCAAATTCGATGATAAGTAAACCCTTTGCGTAGCAGTAAAACTAGAATGGTAATGGTAAACAATACCACCAAGCGCTGGGGTTTCTGAATGGGTTGCTTATAGAAGAAAAATTGCGTACTGGCTCCCAATGCTAATAAGCCTAGATAAGCCAATGCTTGAAACAATACTTGATAAGTAATGCCATAGGCCGATACCACCCAGTAATAGACTCCTATCATGAGTGCCAGCCATCCAATGGTGACCAGTAAATAGGATAAATTTCCGGCTTCGCGCCAAAATTGTTTGAGATAGGAGAGTAGGTATTTCATAAAGGTTAAAGATAAGGGAGGGAGCGATTTATTCTATAAAGTAGAATTAAAATTTCATACTACTAGACATAAAAAATCCCCGCTTTACGATCAATTGTAAAGCAGGGGATAAAAAAGCTTTTGTGGAAAATTTTTACTTAGCAAGTCTGACAGCTTGCACAGTTTGTGGGAGGGCAAGTTCTTTGACCTTGACCAGTGGCACAGACATCGGGTTCGGATTCGGGCATAGCACGGGTACTTTGGGGGGCAAGGTTGATGTTCTTATCCCAATTAGATTTAATTACGAGCTTTTTTTGAACTAACATAGTTTACTAAAAATAAATGATGAATGATTTAAAATATGTTGTCTGTAATTTCCTGATTAATTATCACACAAACAAGGATTTTAACATTTTCGATATGTCGTAACCAATTACAGCAATAGTTGCGATTTTATGTTTTTTATACTTTTGATTATCAATTACTTATATGTAGCATAAAGTGTGCTTAGAAAAATGTTGAAAACGGACTACAGAAACCGCTTTTCGTAACAATTCTTTGAAATTAAAGTGGCATCATTGGATATTTTTTTAGCTTTATGTTATGATTGCTTGCTTTCACAAAATATTTGATCATCTGTCCTATTCCACAAAACTAACTTTGGTCATTTTAATGGTTTGTTTGGGAACAATTTCTTGCCAAACGAATAGTGTATTATCCGACGATAAACCATTGTCCACTACCTCTAAGGTCGTTGCTCAACATATGCAACCAATCAAAGCGTTGCCTCGTCAGTATTTGTCGCACACCAAACGGAACCTCACTTATTTACAGACAGAACAAAAACTGCCCGACAATTTCATTACTACGATTTTACAAGACAAGAAAGGGTTTCTGTGGTTGGGAACCACCCGCAAAGGAGTATGCCGTTTCGATGGGGTTACCTTTGAATCTTTTACTACTTCAGATGGGCTCATAGCGAATAATATCACAGTGATTTTTGAAGATAGCAAGGGGCGATTATGGTTTGGTACTTATGGAAAAGGAGTCAGTTGTTATGATGGTCAGGATTTTAAAAACTATGATAAATCGGATGGTCTTGCAAATAATTACATTAATGATATTGTCGAGGACCAAAACCACCACATTTGGTTTGGTACTATTAAAGGAGCAACACGCTTTGATGGTGAAAAATTTGTTACATATAGTAAAAAAGATGGTGTGGTGGGTTTCCAGATCCAGTCAATGTGTGAGGATAGACAGAAAAACATATGGCTGGGTACCCAGTATGGGTTGAGTCGTTTTGATGGTAAAAAATTTCACAACTATTCTTCCGAGCAAGGGCTTGCCGGGAACGTTATCACCGTTACCAAGGTAGATCAGAAGGGGAACATATGGATAGGGACCACTACTGGGTTAAGCCGATTTGATGGGAAGAAGTTTGAAAACTTTACTACTAAAAATGGCTTGGCCAATGATGATATCTGGAGTATTTGGTTTGACCAGAAAGACAGAGTTTGGGTTGGTACCCTAAAGGGAGTGAGTTATTTCGATGGCGAAAGTTTTAAAAGCCTTACAGTAGAGGATGGGCTTACTGCGGGGCAGGTAATGTCGATTGAAGGAGACAATGCGGGCAATGTATGGCTGGCGACTTATGGTGGAGGGGTTTGTCGTTATCAGATGAATTCTTTCGAGACCGTGGGCTTGGGTAAAGGTTTTGAGGAGGGAAACGATATCGTGCATTCTATTGGGGAAACGCAGGATGGGCTACTATTTGGAACCTTGTATAACGGCTTGTTAAGCTATGACAATACCGAAGTCAGGCAGTATAAACGAACCAAAGGGTTGAACGGAGAGCACAACATCCACAATATGTTGCAAGACCATGCCAATGATTTTTGGTTTGCAACTAGTCAGGGAGTGATCTGGAAAGGGGAAAAAAGTACTAAAATATACACCAATAAGGATGGATTAATCAATTCTTTTGTATTGGATGTACAAGAGGATAGCCGACATAATAAATGGATGAGTACAATTACTGGTTTGAGTAAATTTGATGGGAAAACGTTTCAGAATTTTTCAATAAAAGACGGATTACTAACCAACTATGTTTTAACTACTCTGGAAGATAAACAAGGCAAATTATGGGTAGGGACCAATGCTGGCTTGAATTATTATGATTCAGGCACATTTAAAAGTTTGAATGACCAGCATCCTATTTTAAAAAGCGCGGTTCGGAATATTTTTCGAGACCGCCAAAAACAAATTTGGATTGGCACCAAGCAAGGGATTGCATTGTACGATGGTAAAACTTACCAGGCTTATACTGAACAAGAAGGCTTGTTGAATAATGAAGTCAATGCAATTACCGAAGATTCTCTGGGAAACATATGGATGGGTACTCGTAATGGAGTGCAATTGCTGCATAAAATAAGAACAGATACCAACAATTTTGCGGTTCCATTGGTTTTTGGCCAATATTTGCCCTTTACATTTACTACTCAGGATGGTTTCAAAGGAAAGTTGATTCCGGAACGGTCGACTAAATTAGACCGCAAAAATAGATTATGGTGGGGCAATGCTGAAGGAGCTACCTTCCTGGACCTCAATAATTTTCGACTTCCTACTCAAGCGCCTAAAACGCCTCTACTGACTCATATCAAGGTACAAAACCAGTACGTAGATTTTCGGCAATTGCGTCAAGATAGTGCCTATCGAGCTGCCCTAGGTTTTGGCGAAACATTGCTCAAAGGCTACGACAAGGTAACCGAGTGGTTCAATTACCCCACTAGTTTGTGCTTGCCTTATGACCTCAATCACCTCACCTTTTATTTTTCGGCCATTGACTGGGCCGCTCCCCACAAACTCAAATTTCGTTACCGTCTTAAGGGACTCGATAAACAGTGGAGTGTAGCGAGCAACGATTACTTTGCCGACTACCGAAACATTCCCTACGGCAACTATAACTTTGAGGTACAGGCAATGGGCGTAGCCCAAAAGTGGAGCAAAACCTTTAACTACAAGGTACAAATACGGCCTCCTTGGTGGCATACTTGGTGGGCCCGGAGTATGTACGTTGGATTGGGGTTGATGTTGGTATTGGGGTATGTACAATGGCGATTGGCCAAATACAAAAAACGACAAAAGTTGCTGGAACAAGCCCTGATTGGCCCTTTGATTGAAGGGTACCGATTGGTAGAACAAATTGGAGAGGGTGGTTTTGGCCGGGTATACAAAGCCATTCAGTTGACAACCGAGCAATCGGTCGCAATTAAATTATTGAAAGATAGCAAACACAGTAACCAAAAACAGATAGAGCGATTTGAGCGAGAAACCCAGCTAAGTGCTCAAATTAGTCACCCTCACATTGTAAAATTACTGGATAAAGGGCACA
>CALDJV010000794.1 GCA_937899305.1 uncultured Cytophagaceae bacterium | reverse complement strand
TTTTTCCGTTTTACTTAAAACCTTTGGAATGATTTTGTGATCTGTTTTTGTCAGGTTACAAAATCATTCATACCACAACCAACTGAAACCCCAATGAAAAAAATAGCCATCATTGCCCACGACGGGCGCAAACCCGAAATGGTTCATTTCCTAAAAGAGAACGCTGACGCATTGAACCGGGTACAATTGATTGCCACTGGTACCACCGGCAAGCACGTTCGCCAAGCTGGATATGAGGTAGACGCCAAGCTTTCGGGCCCCATGGGAGGAGATGCTCAGATTGCAGCCATGGCCGCTGAGGAGCAGTTGTGTGCGGTGATTTTTTTTCGTGATCCTTTGGGTAAGCACCCTCATGAACCAGATGTGCAAATGTTGTTGCGAATTTGCGATTTGTACAATATTCCATTGGCCACCAATCCTGCTTCGGCGAAGTTTATGTTGCGGGGAATGATAGAAGAAGGCGAAGTTTAAACAGTAAATAAAGAAGACTGAGATAGCCTGTTCCCCCTCTTTCTGAAAATTGATCCATTTCTCCTGCCTTTTGAGTGATATGTCCAACCTATTGTAGACTGGGTTTTCTTTTTTTGCTAGCTGTTTATAATGGTGTATACTTATGCACAAGCATCCTCTGATAGAAAATGTCATTTTATAAAATGAAGCACTCACTCAATAAAATTGAAAGGTAATGAGATACAAATACTTTATTTTTAGCCTATTGAGTGTTTTGTTATTGCTTGGTTGTAACCGTACTACTGAGCACAAAACTACTCCATCTAAACCTGCAATGGTGATGGCTTCTAAGCTTCAAAACCTGATTGCCAAGACCAAAAAATTACCTTGCCTAACTACGATTACAAATCAGGAATTATCAGAAGTGTTAAGTCAAATAATTACTCCAGGAGGCAAGCAAAACCTAGGGTATTGGCCTGTCAACAAGGACCTGATTGCGTGTCTGTACCTTCAAAATTATGCCTTATACTACAATATTCATTTGAGTGTATATGATATTCAAACAGGTAAATCAACTGCAGATACGATTTTGGGGTCGGTAGGCGCTACCCGAATAGGCGGAACCTCTTACGAACACAATTGCAAGATAGACCTGAGAACAAAAAGCGGCATATTAGTGAAAACGAAAATGGAGCCAGTCATGAATAATGAAAAAGAGACGACTTTCAATTCTCGGTTTTTTAGAATAAATGCCCAAGGACAAATACAAATGAAGGTATTCTAAGATGGTTTCAGTGTATTTTCAATTACCAGGCTTACTCAAGACTTATGACGATGGGTTTGCTTGAGCAGTTTCTCGTAGGTTTTCCAAAATTGTTGTTCGTCTTGTTCATCAAACGTTGCCCATAAAGCTTGGGCTTTTTGTTCTCGGATGGGTTGTTTGGCCAATGATGCAATCCTTTTTTTATTTTTGATGGAAGTGTTCAGGTTTTTCCAGTGAGTGTACCATTTTCTAAGACTTTGGAGTCGGTTTTTCCAAAATACCCCAATGGACTTGAAGTTGAATTTTACTTTAGGGAGTTTTATTTGACCAGACGATGGATTTGCTCGATAGGTATACCAAAAAAAGAAGGTGCTCACGCTCACCAATGCGGCCAGCCCAAGACCAATGGCCAATCCATAATCAGGAAAAAACAAAAACCAGGGATAAAAAGTGAGGCCAACTCCGGCCAATAATCCTATAATGGTAGGGGGGAGCTCTCTAAAGTTACCTTCCATACAATGATGCACCAGTGTTTTGCAATTCGGAAAAACAAAAATTCCCAATGGAGATATTGAAATAAGGCAGCCAAATACAATGGAAGTAATGCTCATGAATAAGTTTTGAGGTTTGGCAAATGATCACTTTTAGTAAGTATATACGAGCAAAACACCTCAAAAGGTTGATAGCCTTGTAGGCAGGCTCAGCGTTTTACCTGTTTTAACAATTGGTCATATTTTCGCCAGAAATCACTTTCATTCTTGCTTTGATAGTGCTTCCATAAGGTATTGGCCTTTTTCTCGAGGGCGCGTAGTTCTGTTGATGGAGTTACTTCTTTAGGTAAGGGCTTGGGCGGAATTGGGGGAGCATAACTGTAGCTATCTAGAGGGCGTTTCACCGGGTTGGCCGAAGCGAAGCGATCAATTATGGGCAGCAGTGAGGGGTAGCCCAAACCCTGTCGCGTAACGAGAACAAGGCAACCCAAGGTGAGGACAATGCACAACCAAGGTGGAAAAACAAAGCTGTACATAGGCAATGACATAGTCCCCAGAATAAAGAAAAGCAAAAAGTAAAATACTGCATTTTTGAAGTTTTTTTGGCGCAGGTTAAGTACCAGTTTTGCCCACGAGTGGAATGCCCAAACGGCGATTCCGTTTAGTACCACAAAAAGCAGCAGAAACAAGATGAAATCGTCTAAGGTACCAATGTATTCTCGAATGATGAAAAACTGTGATTCCATATCACACCAGGGTTTTAATTTTTAGTAAGGGCTTTCATTTGTACCAATATGGCCTCATAATCATCCCAAAATTTTTCGGTAAGGGTGGATTTGTAGTTGCTCCACAAGTATTTGGATTGTTGTTCCAATGACCTTACTTCCTGAGGTGCTATGATTGGTTGGGGAATAAACTCAGGTGTATGCTTCACCTGTACTGGAGTTTCGTGACTCGTCTGATTGTGGCCTTGTTGCATTGAGGTAGCAGGAATAGAGGTACTAAAGCGACTAAAGGTAGCCGTTTTTGACGAGGGGCTTTTACTAAAAGCAATGGCGGGGATCAGAAATAAGAAGGAACCTAACACCAGATCAGAAGGGAAGCGAGAAAATGAAGGAAGAAGTGGTAAAATAGCGATGCCATATAATAGAAGAAAACCTAAAAATCGTTGAAGAGCCGCTTTGCGTCGTTTTTGACGAAGGCGATTGATGAATGTAACCCAAATGTAGAGGGTGTAAATAAAAAGAGTAATGTACATTAAAACAGCAAGGCCTTCTTCCATATCGATTTAAGTTTGATTTTTTCTGAGCAGGTTCACATTCAATATGATTGATTACCGTCAATTGTTGACAAGCGATTGGGGTAAAATTAATCAAAAAAAGGGGAGGAGTTTGGTTTTAGTTTATTACTAAACACCAAGACGACTTGTCACTTTAAATTTTTCATTTTTACCAACACTTGGTCATAGTCGTTCCAAAACTGCTCAGCAAAAGTAGCGGTATAATTACTCCATAAATACTCGGATTGTTGTTCTAGTAATCTCACTTCTTGTGGAACCATCACTGGCTTGGGACTAAATGTGACGATGGGTTCGCCCAAAACTTCTTGGACTTCTTTAGCCGTAATGGGTTGGTAGGGAACAATGCTGGAGGAAGGTGAAGCGATTTGGGTTTTGCTGGTACTGAAAAAACTCGCAATGATGAGAAATATAAAGGAGGTGAGGATCATGTCTGAAAAAGGGATGTCACTAAGAAAAGCAAGCGCTAGAAAAGGGATCATTGAGAAGCCATATAGTACCAAAAAGCCCATGGCCCTTAATATGGCCGCATCGTATCTTTTTTGGCGGATACGATTGACCAGGGTCACCCAAATGTATAGGGTATAAATACAAATGCAAAAGTATATGATGATAAAAAAGGCCATGTGATTCGATGATGATCAATGTTATACTATCCCATACGACCCAAAAGAGTGAATTGTTGAAGGGGAGTTTAAATAATGATGAAGTTATTTACCAGGTTCGTACGTTTTGACTGCTTTTTAATCCTCTTGATTTGGATGGGGAAGCGGGCGAATACCAATGACCAAAATATCGTCAGTTTGTTTATGACGTCCTTTCCATCGCTCAATGGTTTGATCCAATTCATTTTTTTGACGAAGAGGCGACAAATCTGAAACTTGGTGCAACAACTTTTTAAAGTTAGAGCGCATAAACTTTTTACCATTTGGGGTATCCCCGCCAAACTGATCTTGGTAACCATCAGAAAAGATATAAAAAACATCGCCTTCCTGGTAATTGTAATTGGTTTGAGTAAAATCTTTTTTGACGTGCGAATAACCTACCGAGCTCATACTCGCTTTTATTTCTCCCAGATTACCTTGACTGACATAGTACAAGTTGTTTTTTGCTCCCGAATACTTCACTTGCTTTTCGGTGGTATCAATGGTAAGGATGGCCATATCCATTCCATCGGCCAGGTTTTCTTCGTCTACGTGGAGCGTTTCCTGTAATCTCACGTCCAAATTGTGTAAAATATTGACTGGTTCTATGATGTTTTCTTCCCGTATGATCTGGTTCAATAATGTAGTACCCAAAACCGACATAAAAGCCCCTGGAACACCGTGCCCAGTACAATCAGCGGCAATCACAACCTTGATATCATCTTTTTCGGCAAACCAGTAGAAATCTCCCGAAACAATATCGCGAGGCTTGAAAAGGATAAAACTGTGAGGAAATATCTGTTTGAGTAGCAACGAAGACCTCAATACCGCATCTTGAATCCGGCTAGCGTATCGGATGCTGTCTATGATTTTATTCTTACTTTGGGTAAGCTCTTTATTGGTCGTCGAAATCTCGGCTACGGCATTGGACAGCAAATCTCGCTGAGCTTCTATTTCTGCTTTCTTGCTCTGAATGTCCTCATTACTAAACTTCAATTGGTCGTTGATTTGTTCTAGCTCTACCCGATGCGAATTGATCTGGTCGCGTTGTACGGCAATTTCAATGTTTTTTTCGCGAAGTTGCTTGTTAGAGGCTTGCTTCTGGCGGTAACGTATGTACAATAGGGCCAGAAAAATAAATAAAAATGCAACACCCACCAGCGAAAAATTTCTGATGGTACGTTGATATTCCGAACTTTCCTTTTGACGTTTGGCTTCGGTTTCTAGCAATTGTTGTTGCTTTTGCAACAGGGCTACTCGTTTCTGTTCATTCTTACTCAATAAACGTTGCCGGTCCAATTCAGTATCTTGCAGCTTTTTTTCTTGGGTCAGTATCTTGACTTGCTTTTCTTTGGCCAAACGGGCCAACTCCGTCCTACTCAGGGCCAGTTGTTGTATCTCATGTTCTTTCAAAAGCAGGGTGTATTCTTTATTTTTTAAAGTGAGTTGCTGTTCCTTTTTCTCGGTTTCATACACCACTTTCAGTCGTTTTACTTCGCTGATTTTATTGGCCTCGAACTCTTGCTCATGAAGCTTTAAATATTGCCGGAAGTATTGTTGGGCTTGGGCCGATTGATCAAGGCGCAGGTGTATTTTGGTAAGCAACATACAAACTTCTAGCCCTACCCTTTTGTTCTCGAGTTGCTCGGCTTTTTGTAAAGCAACTTTTAAGTAGGCAATGGCACTGTCGTATTTATTCAAATCATTGTAAATGCTTCCAATCATTTGGTGTGAGTTCATCCAGGCCTCAGTATCGGTCTCTTTTCTATATTTGAGCGCTTCTTTTTGATATTCTAATGCTTCCTTATACTTAACATGTTCGCCAAATACTGTGAATTATTATTGGTAAAAAAAAGGGGAT
>CALDJV010000793.1 GCA_937899305.1 uncultured Cytophagaceae bacterium | reverse complement strand
CACCTCTCCATTTAACATAACAGGTAAAAACTTCGAGAACATATCAGTAAGTTTTTACCTGTTATACATTTCTAACATTAGTTAGCTCGTTACAGCTCCCCATTCAACCCAGTTAGTCTGGAAAGCTCATCAAATTCACCTGTAACAATCTTCCCGTTTTTTGCTCCAATAATTTTTTGCTCCTCAATTTTCAGTTCAAAGTCTCTGTCAATCAAGTAATTTTTGAAAGCTGCTTTGTGATTTAGTGGTATGCTGCCAATCAGTTGAGGAAAATTTGTCATGATTTTCTCAAAATTGTTGGTATCAATTAAGGGGATTTGGTCGCTATCAATGGTCATTACTAAAGTGCCTTGACCGTAGTTTGCACAGTAGTAGCTACTTGCCTGGAAAACCCCACAAGCAATCATTCCTATTACGTGCTCAAACCCTTCATTTACATTAAAATGTCCATCAACCAATTCGTTAACGCCTTTTGCTTGACCCATATTCTTCAACTCATTTGAATATTTGAGTAAAGACTCGGGTATTCCACTTTGGTGGTTTGCCCAACCCCACATCCACGAACTATCACCAAACGATAGGGAACCAATAATTTGGATAGGGTAGCTTAATTCGTTGCCAAAAGTTATCATACCAGTAGTCATGTCAAATTGCCACGACCTACCTCCTATCACGTCGCCAAAAATGAGTTGTTTTTCAAACGAAAGTCCAGCGTGTAACTCGAGTAACTCATCCAAAGAAGTAGCTTCAGGTTTCACCTGCTTTTCAAACCCAGTTAAGTCCATTTAAATGTTTTGTTAGTTGTCTGTCTATAAATAATATAATGTTTTCTAAATGTACTCAATACTCAGGTTTCTACTAGCTACTCAACGTAGTTTTAATTTTTGTTCAATCACCTTTGCTACATCAATGCTACGACAAGGATCACATTGGTCTTGCGAAACCAGTACTCCATACGAATCCTCATGTTTTAAGGAATACCCATGATCTCCTTTGAAGGTTGGTATTCCCCAAAAATCGCCATTCTTGTGAGCGTTATTTTCAAAAATATACCCTGGCTTAAGCAACACATACAAGTCACCGGCATTTTTATGAAAAAGCCCCAACTCAGTTAGCTCATTTTTCTGATAAACCTTATCTACTACTGAGTTTTTTGTTTTGAGCTCTTGAAGCTTTTGAAAGGCATCTTTAACTTTAGCTGTCAAAATTATTCTTTCATTTTCGCTTAATTGAGGATTCAAATACACATGTGCCGAAACTTTCCCAGGAACAGCCATCACCTCCCAATCATTTGTTTTGTTATAGGCTTTAATTCCCTGTTTACCTAAAAGCTTATTAAGGTCAATCGATGTTTTGGAGACCGAAAAGCCGTGACCAGAAGTGATCATCAACTCATAACCATTCTTTTTTGCAAAATCTTCAATCTGGCTAAAATCCTTATTCATCCTTTTATAAGCGGCCTGATAGTACTGTTTTACCTCCTGAGAAGAATCTTTGATATGCAAAAAAGCGTGCCCTAAACGATCCATTAAAGGATAGTCTACCATTATTAAATCATAATCCTTGTTTTGAGTAGTGGCAGAAAACGCCTTCATTACATACTCTACTTCTGTATTTATTTCTTCCGTCAATGTCTTTGCACTTATTTTATTGGCCGCATAAAACGAAATATTCGGCCAACCTCGCGAAGCACCCAAGTCAGTATCCACCTTCTTTATAAAACCGTTTGGATAACCTCGGTTTTCATAAGCAGGCCTAATGTATAGCGTCAAAGTATCATTTGATACAGAAGTCAACTTTGCCCGAAATGCTTGTTTTTTTAAAGTCTCTTTTTTGCCTTTGGCTGTTTTGTTTTCTAACTCAAACCAATCTCCACGGTTTGCTTTTGCATATACGCCATTGTTGGGATTGTAGTCGTTATCTAAAATCCAGGCTGAGTCTTGGGTAGATTTGTAGATAAATACCGAACCGGTGAAACCTTTAGGTTGTGGAAGGGCAAAATTGCCTGCCAGGCTTTTGTACTTGATTATGTTTTTCTCTGTGGCCTCTTTTACTGGAATTAGACGTATATTTTGGGCACCTCCAATTTGCGAACCTTGCGCCAAGCAATCTACATTGGTATGTTTATCAGATTTGCCATGAAGGGTAAGTGCCCCCACTTTAAGTACCTTTTTTCCGGCTAAATCTGCTTTTTCCCAAAAAGTTTCTACAGCAAATCGCTGAGCAAAACCACTAGTTATTTTAATAGAATCGTTTTTCCTGAGACCATACAAATGCCCTATAATGCCGTGTTTGGAGGGCATTGCTCCAGTTTCAAATGAAGCTATGTTACTAATAGTCACTGCATTTGTTATAGGGTAAAGCTTTTTGATAAGACCTTTTACTGATTTTTGCTTAAAGAACCCTTCTGCATTGTTAGCACTCAGGTACTTTGATATTTCGGGATAGGTCAATCCTCTGGCGTGTACTACAATTACTTTTTTCGGGCTTCTTTGATTTGCATCGTTGGTTTGTTTGCTTGAGCATGCTACACATAGCAACAGCATAGACATGACCTTAAGCAGCCAGCCCAGGCGTTTCTTTATTAAATAATTATTCATCGGTCGTATATGGTTTATTAACAACCTTAAGTAAAGAAGAAATTGGGGAAGTAGAATAATTATTTACTAATCGATAACATTAATTTTCACGAGCTTATAAAATAAAAAAACGCCCATCCCTGAAAATAGGCGTATCTATCTAAACAAAAGTCTACGAATTCTGAAAAAGCTTTATTATCGTTGTTGACTAATGATCCACTCTAATATTGGGTCTTTATCATCTTGGTAATCTTTAAAGCTAAGTACTATTTTTTTGTCTAATCTCAGATGCTTTGCTGCTACTCCATAAATAAAGTTGGGGAAATGAGTTCGAGAGAGACCACGTTTGTTATCTTTCCAATCATGCTCTTTTCTAGAGTTGTAAATTCTTATGCCAGAGTTGGGTAGCTTACAACGTTTGCTTTCTGCCCAAAACTTGAGTCTATCTCCTACTTCTTCTCCAACAATTACAATCTTATCTTTAGCGAAGTATTTTATGCGAGCAGCCGTAACTATTCCAGCAGAATAGGTTTTATTGCTTGTTATGAGATATATCTTTTTGTTATCGTTAATTATTTTTGGAGGGCCAGTGGCCAACTTGGTTGCATAGCCATAGTTTCCACCGGTATAAAACCTTAAATCAACCACAACATCATAATTAGGATTTGTTTTTAAAGCTTCCAGAAAATCATCAATTTTCCCCTTAAAGTTTGGGCATTTTTCCCAAAAACTATTGATATGAAAATAAGCAATCTTTGCTTTTTTATTAAAAGAGTAAAAAACACCCTCCTCGGCATTTCTTAGGTACAATGGTAAGCTACTCAGATCATTTTTCAGGAATCTCCATTTACTTTTGGCAGCCTTCACCGGATATAAATTTGCCCAACTTTCAAACCAATACCTATCACCCTTTATTTTCCTTGTTCCAAAGCAAACGTCCAATGTATCGCTGTTTTTTATAAGTGTTACAGTGAGCGAATCTTTTTTACCAAGTCCTATTTCATGCAAAACTTTTGGTGCGGCAATCAAATCAATTGCTTTAAACTTTTTCCACCTGTCAATACCCGACAAATAAGGAGCAAGCTTAGCTTCTACCTGATTCACGTCCAGAGCATTTATCTTTAAGACCTTTGCCCCCAAATACTTTGAAGATAGGCTATCGGTTTTGACAACATACATTCCATCAGAAAACCTATAAAACCTCAAAGGTATTTTAGGCATTAAAGGAAGCGGTAACGTGGTATGTCCATTATTAGCCAATACTACGCATTTGGACAAGGCTAATTTAATTTGAAAATCAGATAATTTATTTATCTCTGTCTTTAGTTTAACGAGTATCGCCTTGACCGCGGTTTTTGAATCCTTGGTATAGGTTTTTGCCTTATGAATGAATTGATCTTCAAAATAGTCTATGTCTTCAATCCATTTTTCATGCCTGGTCTTTTTGGAAAGCTTCACTGGTGCTTGTTGTGCAGCACAACTGCTTAGTATTATGAGTATAAATAGTGTATATAAAAGTTTCATTGTAAGTAAAATTTTAGGGTAAAATGTGAGCAAACCCCGTTTTTCAACGAGGCTTATTCAATTGTTCACATAGTTACTGCCAGGTGATCAATTTTTTCAAAGCAGTTTTATTATACCACTTCCCTCTTAGCATTACTCCAGCGGGTTTTCTCAAAATTCTTAAATCTTGCAAAGGATTTGAGTCTAACAATACCAGGTGAGCCTTGTAGTTTTTCTTGACTTTACCAAATTTGGCTTTTTTGTCCACAAATAGTTTAATGTACTCGCCAGGGTTTGCAGTAGCGGCTTTCAGTGCTTCATAAGGGCTTAAACCTGCCTTGACCAAAAGTTGAATTTCATCAATGAGTGACTCACCAGGAGCAGCCAATGGAAAAGCGGTGTCGGTACCTGCCAGTATTTTTACACCAGCATTATGAAAATGTCTGGTAATATGGAAAAGAAACGCATACACTTTTTTTGGGTACCATCTACCTTTAGCACTTCTTGAACCATACCAATCCTGGGCATAGATTTTAATCAATTCGGGATGTAACCTCTTGGTTTCAGGCAAACGCAAGATAGAATCCATTACTTGTGGTCTACCCCAGGTTTGCAATATTTTTTGATAAGCAACAAGGTTTGCCACTAGCCAGGTGTTATGAGTAGCTGCTTTTTTGGCAAATGGTGCTACTTTCGTTTCATCAAATTTTTGGAATTTAGTATAGACAAACTCTTCGGCATGGGCAAATGATTTTTGCCCCAATCGTAAAGCATCATCAGCACTTAGGTTTCTAGGAATATGCCCCATTGCATGGATACCCTCTCTCTTAGCTACCTTCAGCATGTGTTCAAACTGTTTGAGCGTTAGTTGACCATAAACTTTAATGAAATCATATCCTTTTGCTTTGTCTCTTAAAATATTCTTCTCAATCCTTTTTAAAGAGACTTTACGAAAGCCCTTGCGTTTTAATTTACGAACTACTCCTGAACGTCCCGCTGTATATATATCAGGCCCAATAATTTGATGATTCCGAATATCAGCGCGTATTTTCAAAACTTTTGGATAACCTCCCAGGTTTAACACAGTAGTTACGCCACTATTTATAAAAGCTCGTACCCATTCTTCGGAGCCTGTACGGTGTAGATGTACATGGGCATCGGTTAAACCTGGAATAAGAAATTGCTTATTTTGCCCATTAATTACCAAGGCATTAGCCGGAACTTGAACATCTTTGCTTGCCCCGATTTGCACTATTTTATCATCTTTTATAATCACAGTTTGAGACGCCTTAGGCACCGAATCACTCATCGTCAATACGTTCACGTTAATAAATGCTTTGACAGAAACCTGGTTGGTTTGGGCATTACTATTACAAACCCAGCAAACGAAAATAATAAATACTAAATAGATCGGAAGAGCACACGTCTGAACTCC